>SKWB01000307.1 GCA_007129135.1 Halococcaceae archaeon
AGCACGTTCGGCGAGGAGATGATCAACCTCGACATCGGGGTCCACATCGACGGCTGGCTCGCGGACACCGCGATCACGGTCGACCTCTCGGGTAACGACGACCTGGTGGAGGCGAGCGAGGCGGCGCTCGAGGCGGCGATCGACCGGGTCGAACCCGGTGCGGACACGGGCGACATCGGGGCAGCGATCGAGGAGACGATCACCGGCTACGGCTACAACCCGGTCGTGAACCTCTCGGGCCACGGGCTGGGCCACTGGGAACAGCACACGACCCCGAGCATCCCCAACAGGGCGGTCACACAGGGAGTCACGCTCGAGGTCGGGCAGGTGGTCGCGATCGAGCCGTTCGCGACCGACGGGAGCGGGAAGGTCGGGGAGGGGAGCGACGAGGAGATCTACTCGCTCGAACGCGAGGGGTCGGTCAGGAACCGACAGGCACGCGCGGTGCTCTCACAGATCACCGAGGAGTTCCGAACGCTGCCCTTCGCGACCCGGTGGCTCGACGAGCCGCGCGCGGAGATGGCGCTCAGACGGCTCAAGAGCCAGGGGCTCGTCCACGGCTACCCGGTGTTGAAGGAGGGAGAGGGCCATCTCGTCAGCCAGAAAGAGCACACCGTGATCGTCACCGAGGACGGCTGCGAGGTCACCACCCGCTGAGCCGGACGAACGCGGTGATCACGCGTTGTTCATCCGCTGGCTCCGGCGTTCGTCACAACGGAGACAGCGAGTGATGCGGTAGGGCTCACGGGAGTAGCGGACGTTCTCCGCCTTCGTGCTCTCGGTCCGGAGTTCGAGCGAGACCTCGTGGTCGGTCTCTCGCTCACAGCTCGGACACCGCTCGACCATCGTCTGTCGTGGGGGCGTCGCTGCCATGAGGAAGAAGTATACGGTATAGATATATAATTTAATCGGACGTTAAGGGCGGTGGCGGTCGGATCGATCCCGGACGCTCGGGTGATCGGCGAGACCTAAGTCCCCGCGCCCGTAGGTGCTGCATGGAGCAGGTGTTCGCCCCCTGGCGGATCGAGTGGATCGAGCGCGAAGACCAGAACTCGGAGATCGAGGGCTGTGTCTTCTGTGCGCTCTCCGACCGGGAGACCGATCGTGAGAGCCGGATCGTCGCCCGGAGCGAGCACTCGTTCGTCCTGCTCAACAACGCGCCGTACAACCCAGGCCACGTCATGGTGATCCCGTACCGCCACACCGGAGCGTACACCGACCTGGGCGACGACGAACTGCTCGACCACGCCCGGTTGAAACGGCGGACGATCGAGGCGCTCGACCGGGCGTTCGCCCCAGACGGGGTCAACACGGGCTGTAACCTCGGTCGGAGCGCCGGCGGGTCGATCCGGGACCACCTCCACACCCACGTCGTCCCCCGGTGGGAGGGCGATACGAACTTCATGCCCGTCATCGGCGAGACGAAGGTGATCGTCGAGGCCGTCGCGGAGACCTACGACAGGCTCCACGAGGCGTTCGCCGAGGCGGACGACGCCGACGGGGCCGATCCGGACCGCGCCGTCTCCGTCCAGTGATCGTCTAGGTGTTCTATGAGATAACAGAGCGTTCAAATACCATCGGCGTGGTGAGATAGATGCACCGTGGTCGCCACGGTACAAAGACAGTGGGATGTCATGATAGGATGGTTACGGACGATCTTCGCCCGGGATCACCGGGCGAGCGGACGCACTGACCGGCGGCCGACGACGGAGACGGCCGACGAAGCGATGCTGATCGGCGACGACGAGATCGTCGTTCAGCTGCTGCTCGAGAACGACGGCGTGATGTGGCAGTCGTCGATCGTCGAGGAGACCGACTGGTCGAAGGCGAAGGTGAGTCGACTGCTCACCGGTCTCGACGAGGACGGCAGGGTTCGGAAGCTCCCCCGCGGACGACGGAACGTCATCTGCCACGAGTCCGTCGAGATGCCGGCCGAGCGAGCGGGTGGAAACGGCCTCACACAGCACGGTTGAGACCGACCACCGCTTTCACGCGCACGGTTTCCGAACGGGGAGCGGCGCGACCGGTGTAGAGGGAGGCTCGTCGTCCCGGATCATGGATCGAACGACACTGGAGGGAAACGAGCCGACGGGCTCCGATCGGTCGTCCTAGCACTCCCCCGTCGGCACCCCGAAAGCGTACATCGGCTGGGCACTCGTCACCCGGACCGTGAGGAACTCGCCGGGTTCGATCCCGAACTCGCTCGCCTCCTGCACGATCACCTGCCGGTAGGCCGAGTCCCGACACTTCACCGAGTTTCCTGTACCTGGCTCGACACAGAGCACCTCGCGAGTGTGCCCGACCATCCCCTCGTAGACCTCGCTCACGATCTCGCGCTTGAGCGCGCTCATCTCCCGCGAACGCTCTTTCTTCACCGTTCCACCCAGTCCCTTCATCGCCGCGGCGTCGGTGCCCGGCCGCTTCGAAAACCGCGTGACGTTCACCTTCTCGGGGCGCACCTCGCGCAGGAGCGCCATGCTGGCCTCGTGGTCCTCCGGGCGCTCGGTCGGAAAGCCCACGATGAAGTCCGTCGAGAGCGTCCAGCGCTCCAGCTCGCGATCGAACGTCTCCACCACCTCGCGGAACTCCCGGACCTGGTGCTGGCGACGCATCTCCCCCAGAACCGCGTTCGAGCCGCTCTGGACCGGTACGTGCAGGAAGTCGTAGAGCTTCTCCTCGCGGGCGAACACCTCCGCCAGCTCCTCGCGGATACCGTGGACGCCCTTCGGGTTCGCCATCCCCACCCGAACCCGGAACTCACCGTCGATCGCACAGATCTCTTCTAACAACCGGTGTAACGTCCGCTCGCCGGTATCCCAGCCGTAGACGCCCGTGTCCTGGCCGGTCACGCGGATCTCGCGCGCCCCGGCGTGGACGAGCGCGCGCGCCTTCTCGACGTTCTCCTCGATCGGGGGCGAGTCGATCCTCCCGGTGGCTCGCTTCGTGATGCAGTACGAACAGTCGGACATACAGCCGCGCGCGATCGGGAGGATCCCGATCACGCCGTCCAGTATCGGCTCCGTGTCCGGCGTCGTCGTCGGACACTCCCCGCCCAGCACTGCCTGCGGCACCGCGTCCCAGTGGACCACCTCGGCGTCGATCCCCGCGTCCTCGAACGCCTCGCCCTGAGCGAGCGCCATGCAGCCGGTGACGATCAGGTCCGCGCTCTCCTCCTCTAGCTCGCCCGCCCGACGGAGCATGTTCGTCTCCGTCTTCTCGACGACCGTGCAGGTGTTGAGGATCGAGACGTCGGCCTCCTCGGGGCCCGGAACCCTGTACGACCCGGCGTCGCGCAGGCGCCGCTCGATCTCGCGGCTCTCACCCCGGTTGGCCGTACAGCCGTACGTCTCGATGTGGTACCGCGCCATTCGTGCGAGGTTCCGGTTC
>SKWB01000400.1 GCA_007129135.1 Halococcaceae archaeon
CTCGCCGAGGACGGCTCCTGTGTCCTGCTCGCGCCCGCCGACCGGAACACCGCGATCGGGCTGCGAGCGGTCGAACGAGCGCTGGTGGACGACGGCCCGCTCGACGTGTTCGCGCCGACGCTGCGGCTCTGGCCGGGCGAGCGGCCGACGGACGACGGGTGGTCGTTCGAGGTCCAGGGAGACCTCGAACCGAGCGACGTACAGGGACGCCTCGACGGCGGGAAGCGAGACGGGAGCGATCCGGAGGGCCGGACCGCCGCGACCGGGGAGTTCGTCAACCGCGATGTCCAGTACGCGTTCTCGCTCCTGCGGTCGGACGGGAAACGCCGGATCGAGGCGGAACCCTCACGTTCGCGGTTCGCACCGCTCGCCGAGATGGACCGCCACGTCACCGACCGGATCGACTGTCTCGCGGTGAAGCTCAGCCGGTCGCTCTCGGAGGGTCGACCGCTCTACCGGATCGGCGACGGCAGCCAGCGCGAGGACTGTTTCGCGGTGCTCACGAACGAGACGTCGCTCAACCGGGGGCTCCACGAGGCTGGCTACGGCGAACTCCTCGTCTTCGAGTCGGTGCTGGTGCTCTGGAACGGGGACGAAGCGGCGTACAACCTGGTCGTCGACGACGAGACGGTCGTCGACCGGGCGGGATGACCGCCGGGCGGGTACAGGGACACCGAGACCTGTCGGGCGACCGGGATAGGTGGGCTTTTCTCCCCGCCCTCCGAGCCGTGGCTATGGACGCAGACGGCACGCCCGAGGTGCTTCTGACGAACGACGACGGCATCGACAGCCCCGGCCTCCACGCGCTCGCCGACGCGCTCTCGGAGGTGGCGAACGTCACCGTCGTCGCCCCCGCCGACGACCAGAGCGCCGTCGGGCGGAAGATCACCGTCTCGGGATCCATCTCGGTCGAGGAGCGCGACCGCGGCTACGCGATCGGCGGGACCCCGGTCGACTGCGTCGTCGCCGGCCTGGAGGCGATCGGACCCTACCCGGACCTCGTCGTCGCGGGCTGTAACACCGGCGCGAACCTCGGCGCGTACGTCCTCGGGCGGTCGGGCACCGTGAGCGCGGCGGTGGAGGCCGCCTTCTTCGGCCTGCCGGCGATCGCCGTCTCGCTCTACATCCCCGAGGACGAGTGGGACGGCAAGCACAGGGATATCGAGGACTACGCCGAGGCGGCGCGGGCGACCAGGTACCTGGTGGAACAGGCACCGAGTTCCGGGATCTTCGAGCACGCGGAGTACCTCAACGTGAACGCGCCGATCGCCACCGACGACCCGGCGGGCATGCGCGTGACGACGCCGTCGCCTGTCTACGACATGGCGGCGAGCCACGACGGCGACTCGATCACGCTCTACGACCGGATGTGGGAGCGGATGGCGAGCGAGGAGATCGACGACCCCGAGGAGAGCGACCGCCGGGTCGTCGTCTCGGGCGACGTGAGCGTCTCGCCGCTGACCGCCCCGCACACCGCTCGACCGCACGAGTCGCTCGATGGCGTCGTCTCGGAGTTCAACGGCTGATAAGGACGGTTGTAACTGTTTACCGGTGATCGCCGAACGGTAGGGGCGATCACCGGTAAGAGACTACAACCGTCCTTATGAGGCGGTCGAGGGGGGACCGGACTAGGCGTCCGGCGGGGAGAACGCACGCAGGGTGTCGCGACCGGCCGGCTTCACGGCCACCTCGTCGAGGCCGAGGTCGGTGAAGATCCGGCTCCAGTCGCGGTGATAGAGCGGGAACTCGTCGTTGATCCGGAGGACCTCCGACTCCGACCCCTCGGGGTCGTGCTCGACCGTGACGAGCAGCGAGTCGGTTATCCTCACTAGCTCCGCGAACACCCACTCGCTGTCGGGGTGGAGGTGCTGGAGCGTCTCGACGGTGTAGAGCGCGTCGTATCGGTCGGTCTCGACCCCCTCGATCCACTCCTCGACCGCCTCGAAGTGGAAGCTCCCCTCGTCGCCGAGGTCGGGATACGTCTCGGCCAGCACCTCCCGCGCGTCCTCGTTCACCTCGATCCCGTGGAGGTCGTCGTAGCCGTTCGCGAGGAGGTGTGCGAGGTGGCGGCCCGAACTGCAGCCGAGTTCGAGCACGCTCGCCGCCGACCCCACCCGCTCGTCGAGCGTCTCGCGAACGAGTTCGCTCGTCGCGTTCGGCCCGTGGTGAGCGTAGTACGCGGGAGAGAACTCGCCGGAGCGCTCGGCCCACTCGTCTCTGACCTCGGTAGGAGTCACTACGTGCGAGTCACGACCGCGACGCATAAGGGTAGTGGGTGGGCCCGGTCGCTCTCTTCCTCTCTCGCGCCGTTCGGCCGTCCGAGGTGACTCACGTCCCCGATCGAGCCTGCTCCTTACCGCATCACCATCCCGTACTCGGCCTTCATACACCGGTCCTGGACGACGCGGAGCCCCGCGCGTTCGGCCCTCCTCGCGGCGCGGTCGTCGCGGATCCCGGGCTGCGTCCAGATCACGCGGACGTCGTCCCGGGCGATCGCCTGATCGACGATCCCCTCCACCTCGTCGCTGGGTCGGAACACCTGGACGATCTCGATCTCCTCGTCGACCTCGGCGAGCGAGTCGGAGGCCGGTCGTCCGAACACCGACTCGGCGTTGGGGTTGACCGGCACCAGGTGGTAGCCGTTCCGCTGGAGGAACGCGGGCACGATGTGGGCGGCCTTGTCGTAGTCGGTGGAGGCCCCGACCACGGCGATTCGCTCCAATTCGAGGATCTCGCGGATCGCGTCTTCGCCGTCTACGGGCATACACCGGGTAGCAGGGGCGGGGCGATGAGTGTGCCGACGGCCAACGGACGGTGTGCGACGGCCGCCGTCCGGGGGCCACCGAGATCCGCTCTCGGCGTCCGGTGTGACACGATCTCCGGCCGATCGAGCAGGTCTTCGAGAGCCGTTCGGTGGCCTGCGAGCGCGTGCAGTAGCCGGGTTCCGATCTCCGCCGTCCCCTATCCCGAGCCCCGTCCCAGCAGCCGTTCGGCTACACGTAAATAGACGCTCCCGAAACGGATCGGTATGGACGGAGACCTGGAGTGGCTCGACCTCGAGGAGGGCGAGGAGGTGCTGTGGGCCGACACCCCGCATCCGTACAGCCTGCTACCGACATTCGTCGTCGGGATTCCGCTGTCGCTCCTGCTCGTCGGGCTCGCGATCATCGCGTCGGCGTACCTGACGTACAAGAACAAGAACTACGTCGTCACCTCCGACGCCCTCTACAAGAAGACGGGCGTGCTGTCGATAACCGTCAAACGGATCGAGTTCGAGAAGGTCCAGGACACCTCCTACCGACAGAGCTTCCTCGGCACCCAGTTCGGGTTCGGGATCGTCGAGGTGAGCACGGCGGGCGGTGGGAGCGTCGAACTC
>SKWB01000205.1 GCA_007129135.1 Halococcaceae archaeon
GTCCTCGTGCGCCCGGCGAGCGGCGTAGCGAAGCCGATGCTCGGCGTAGAACTCGACCCAGGAATCGGTCGGCGGGTTGGGGAGCGGGAGTTCCCCGGTGAGCGTGTCGTACGGGAAGCCGCACCTCGGAACCGAGTTGCTGTGGAGGTCCGCGAGCAGGCGGGCAGCGTGGCGCTCTGTCGCTTCCGAGAACTGACTCTCGCCCTCGACGTGCGAGAGGACGAGCACGTCGGTACTGACGCCGAGCACCGCCGGTACCGGGAGTCCGTGCGCTCCGAGATACCGGAGCATCCGGGCTTCGAGCGCGAGGTCGGTCGGGCCGGTCTTCGCGGCCACGGTTCGGCCGTCGGTCAGTTCGACCCGGAAGACCTGGCCGATCTGTCCGCCTGGGAGCGGCTCCGCCGACCGTAGCTCGGCCTCGATCGGAACTCCCGGGAGCGGGTCGGTCATAGGAAGCGGTTCGTTTCCCACGGGAAAGAAGCTGGTCACGCGAGGCGGTCTGCGATCGCGGTAGCGGTCGTTCGGGCGGTTGCGACCGGCTTCGGGCGGTCGTAGCGCTCCAGTGCGGCGACCAGTTTCGTGATCGCCACGACGACGACGGTCGTCGCGACCGGAACGATCGCCGCCGCTGCCAGGACGGTCAGCGCCGCCAGCGCGACCGTCGGGTAGGCTAACGCGTAGACCACGACGAAGGCGGCGAGCGCCGTCGTCAGGACCCGTTCGGCCCTCGTCGGGGGGCCGTCGGGACCGGGGGTCGGGGATCTGTGCCTCGTTCGGATCGTGTCTGGATACATCGGTGTGACGTGATCCGCAGCGCTGCCGCTGCGGATCGGGGTGCGTTCGTCTCCCGGCCGCGAGGCGGACGCTACCGTGTCAGTTGCGAGAACTGACGGCCGGGGCGGTGCGTCGGATCGACGCCTCGGTCCGGCCGCCGGGGTTTCAAAAACCGCGATGCGGCGCGGACCTACAGTCGATTCATCGGGATAGGTCCGGTGCTGAGCATGTGCACCTCCCGGCAATACACGCCTGGATAATAACTCTACTGCGAGAGGTGGTAGCGTGGTTCGAACGAGAGCGCAACCGCAATGACGGCCGCGACCCTCGGTTCAGCTATGCGAGAGACGGGTGCGGAGCGAGCGCGGAGCGCGATGGACGACCACGACGCCTTCGAGCGGGCGGGAGAGGCACACGTGGTGACGACGACGCCGTTCGAGGGGCGGGTTTCCGCTACCGAGGGCGAGGGGACGACCGAGTTCGAGGTCGAGGTTCGGGTCCCGACGCTCGACGCGGTCGTCGAGGGGGAGGAAGTAGCCGAGGTGATCGAAGAGGGCTGGTTCGAGACGTTCGGACTCCGGCTGGCCGACGCTCACCAGGCGACGCGACGGCTGGAGGCGCTCGATCCGGACGTTGAACGGGAGGGACGAGAGGTCAGGGTAGCCTTCGGGTTCGAGGAGTCCTCCGACCGCGGTCCAGAGGAGGCGAAAGCGCTCGTCGAGTACGTCGAGGGGACCTGGGTCGAGGGGATCATCCCGGGCTACGAGTACGGCGAACCCGCCGCGTCGCTGCTCGGTCGGGCACAGCAGACTTATGAGGATGAGGACGCCGAGCGGGAGCGCTAGTCCATCGCGATGTAGGTCTGGGTGTCCTCGACCCCGGAGATCCCCTGGATGCCGTCGGCAGCGATCTCCTTCACGTGTGCCGGCGAGTCCACCGTGATCTTCGCGATGATGTCGACATCTCCGGCGACGATGTGGGCGTCCTCGACGCCGTCGAGGGCGAGGACGTCGTCTCTGAGCCGGTCGGCCTCCCCCGTGTTCGCTTTCACCATGATGTAGGCGACGACGGGCATTCAGGCACCCCCCGCTGCCGGCGCGGCAGCCTCGCCGACGATCAGCTGGCGCACGTCGCCGAGCACGTCGAAGTCCGCGAGCACGGCGAGCCGGTCGCCCTCCTCCATCGACTCGTCGGGCGAGGGGATGGCAAGCGGTTCACCCTCCTTGCCGAAGGCGAGCAGCGTCGCGTCGGCCGGGAGTTCGAGCTCGCTGATCGTGTAGCCACGCATCGGCGAGCCCTCCTGGACGGTGAGTTCGACGACCTGGAGGTTCTGGGCGATGTCGGCGATCGCCCGGACGTTCCCGCCGAGCAGCGCGTTCTTCGCGCCGAGCGCGCCGAGGCGCTCGGGGTAGATGATCTCGTCGACCTCCTCGGCGTACTTCCGGTAGATCCCCTCGCGGTAGTCGGCGTCGATTCGCAGGACGGTGCGACAGCCGTGGTGTTTCGCGATCATGCAGGCGGCGAAGTTGGCGTTCAGGTCGCTCGTGAGCGCCCCGAAGGCGTCGGCCTCGGCGATACCCGCCTCCTCCAGGACCGACTCGCGGGCCCCGTCGCCGACGATCACCTCGTAGCCCTCCTCCCGAGCGCGGTCGGCCACCGCCTCGTCCGCCTCGACGAGCGTCACCTCGTGGCCTTCCCGGGTGAGCACCCGCGCGGTTCGCGACCCGACCCTGCCCGATCCAATGATAACAAACCGCATAACCTGCTGTATACGGTGGGAGACATTAACTGTACCCCAGGCGGTAACTGAGTCAGTCGTACGGGTGAAACCGGGCGACCGCCTCCGCGACCGCGGCCGCCTCGCCGACGAACGTGACGTGGTCGCCGCGTTCGAGGCGCTCGTCGGCCCGGGGAACGTGGGTGTCGTTCCCGCGGCCGACGACGGCGACGATACAGCCGTCGGGGATCTCCGCGTTGACCTCGCGGATCGTCCGCCCGGCGAGGTCCTCGGCGGTGATCTCGATCTCCTGGACGTCGTGGCCCTCCCCGAGTTCGGCCATCCAGTGGGTGAGCGCCGGCCGCTCGATCTCGTTGTCGATCACCCGCGCGGTCGCCATCGAGGCGTCGATCGCCTGGACGTCCAGCGTGTCGAAGGCCGCGACGTTCCCGGGATCGTTCACGCGGGCGAAGACCCGATCGATCCCGAAGGTGGTGCGTGCGAGCTGGGAGATCAGGAGGTTCGCGTCGTCGGTGCTGGTCGCGGCGACGAGGATCTTCGCCTCCTCCGCGCCCGCCGCGTTCAGTACCGACGGATCGGTTCCGTCCCCCTCGTGGACGGTGAAGCCCGCCTCGCGTGTCGTTTCGATCGCGTCGTCGTCCCGGTCGACGATCACGACGAACTCCCCCCGCCGTTCGAGCCGTGTGGCGAGCGCCCGGCCGACCCGGCCGCCGCCGACGATGATCGTTCGCATTGGTGTGACTGAGAGGGCGTCGGCGATCTGTCTGGCGAGACCCGCCTCGAGGACGACCGTGACGAAGATGATGAGAAAGACCGTGCCGACGAGCGTGCCCGCCGCGGTCGGATCGCCGTCGA
>SKWB01000224.1 GCA_007129135.1 Halococcaceae archaeon
CCTGATTCCCCGAGACCTTGCTCTCGGCGTCGACGCCCTCGCTGCTCATACACGGGATACGGAGTGCACCTCAATAAAACGTAGTGTGCGCACACACTACCACTGCAGTATCTCGAACACCGCTTCTGCCGGGCGCAGAGCGACCGCGATCCATCGTTTCGGAGTCGGGCTCTCCCCACCGCCGGCTCCACACCGGCATGCGACTCCACCGGCCACGGACTCTCCAGACCGGTTTCGGCGGTTCCCGAGGAACATGGTCGTCGCTCAGATCGAACCGAAGCGGAGCGTATACTACCGACGGTTAGACCAGTTCTCGAGCGAACCGAGGCCATTCGCGGTGTGACGCTCACGGGAAGGTTCGTCACCCCATGGGTACCTCAGGGTACTCACCCAGCCCGATCGCGCTCATCGGGAACCGACGTCGCCCGATCCGAACACGATGCGCTCCGACGCGATTTCACACCACCCGGATTCTCTCGGCGCTCACCTCGAGTGGTTTCGCGTGGTGACAGATCGGCTCGTCCTCTCTCCCCTCGAACCCGTTGGCGGCGAACAGCCCGTTCTCACGGATCGTCACCTCGGCGGGCGCGAGCCGCCACGGCTCTTGGTCGATCTCGCCGGCGTAGAGCCGTCCGCGATCGCTCTCGGTGAAAAAGCGGTAGTTCTCGACGAGGAAGCCCTCTAGGCTTCCCCGCTCGACCGGGCGGTACTCCCTGCCGACCTCGACCGTCGCGTCGAAGCTCGCGGGCGGCACTCCCTCCGTCGTCCGTTGGCTTCGGATCTCGATCCGCTCGCCCCGCCGTTCGAAGCGCATCCGGGCGCGGTAGTACGGCAGCTGGAACGCACGGCGGGCGAGCGCGACCGAGAGCCGGTCGTCGGCGTCGAGGCTGAAGAAGTACACACCGGGGTCGCCCCCGCGCTCGACGTAGGTCCGCAGGTTCAGTTCGGGAAACGACCGCCCGATCCTCGCAGGGATACCCCGCGGCCGGATCGCCTCCATCACGAACGGGACGACGCCGAGATACGCCTTCCCCTCGAACGTCGCCACCTCGAGTCCGTCGGGAAGCCGTCCCCCCACGACCTCCGGTTCGACCGGCCAGTGACAGAAGACGCCGTCTCGCCAGCGCATCGAGAGCACCGATGGCATGTCCGAACTAGGTCCCGGAGCGGTATCGGGGTTCCCCTTCCAGCCGTCGCCCTGGCGCTCAGTGCGGGAGCTGCCGGGGTCGGTCGGCGCGTATCCGGAGCGAGCGGGCGCACGCACACCGCGGCTCCGTCCCCGGTGGGGTGAGTCCCTCGCGTCGGAACAGCCCGTCCGCGTCGACCTCGCCGACCGCCTCGGCAGGGACGAGTTCCCACGGCCGGTGGTCGATCTCCCCCTCGACGAGCCTGCCGAAGCGGGTGTCCGCGACGTAGCGGTAGCGCTCGACGAGGAAGGCGTCGAGCGAACCCTCCTCGGCTCGGTACGGCGTCCCGCCGTACTCGAACCGGCCGGAAAAGAGCGTCCGGTCGCCCGTTCGACACCGAACCGTGACGTCGCCCTCGCCCGCGGTGTGCGAGACCGACGCGTGGGAGTACGGCAGGCCGAACAGGTACCGACCGGGAATCGCCGAGAGCTGGTCGCCCGTCGCGAGCGCGAGGAAGTAGACGCCCTCCTCTCGTCCGTCGCTCACGTACGTCCGCAGGTTGAGCTGTGCGAACGACCGCCCCCCAATGGGTGCGCCGAACGGTCGCGCAGCCTCCACCGCGAGCGCGACGACGCTCACCCAGGCCCGGTCGTCGTACGTGATCGGGTCGAGCCGCTCGGGGAGCCGTCGACGGAGCTCGCGGGGTTCGACCGGCCAGTGACAGAAGACGACGTCGCGCACCCGCAGCGAGACGGCGGGGACCATCAGACGAGCCGGTTGGTCAGCTCGCCCGCGCTCTCGATCCGTTCGAGGTTCTCGATCACGAGTTCGGCCACGTCCTCGTAGTACTCGCGGGTGTACGCCGAGGCGTGGGGCGTGACGATCACCTCGTCCATCCCCCACAGCGGCGAGTCGTGCGGCAGCGGCTCGACCTCGAAGACGTCGAGTGCGGCCCCACGGATCTCGCCGGATTCGAGCGCCGCCACGAGCGCGTCCTGGTCGACGACCGACCCGCGGGAGACGTTGATCAGGTAGCTCCCCTCGTCCATGGCCGCGAGCACGTCGGCGTCGATCAGCCGCTCGGTCTCGTCCGACAGCGGCACCGAGACGGCAACGAACCTAGCGTCCGAGACCGCCTCGTGGAGTTCGTCCGGCGTGTAGACCCGCGAGACGCCCTCGACCTGCTCGCCGGAGCGTCGTACACCCGTTACCTCCATCCCGATGGCGTTCGCCCGCTCTGCGATTCCGGTCCCGATCGTGCCGAGGCCGACCACACAGAGCGACTCGCCCGAGAGCGTGAAGGGCTCGTCCCAGGCGGGTCGTCGCCAGACGGGCTCCTGCTGGTGGTCCCGGTACCGGTGGTGGCGGCGGGCGAACGAGAGGAGGTAGCCCAACACCGTCTCGCCGACGCTCGTGCCGTGGATGCCGGCGCTGTTGGTGAGCGTCGTCCCCGCGTCCTCGAACTCCGAGAGGGGAAAGCGGTCGTAGCCCGCCTGGATCGAGTGGACCCAGTCGACCTCGAAGAAGGCGTCCCTGTGTGCGAGCGTGACGATCCCGTCGTACTCGCCGATCGCGTCGTCGCCGACGACCGAGACGTCCGGGTAGACCGTAGAGAGCGTCGATGCGAGCCGTTCGGGCGGGAAGACGCCGACGACCGAGTCGTGGACGCCGAGGCGATCGATCTGCATACCGCACGCTTCGTCGAGCACGCCGATGAGTGTTCTGGAGTCGGCCGTTCCGGCCTCGCCGGCCGAACGGTATCGCGGTCGCTCTCGGACGGGTAGTACGTGGTGGCTCGGTGCGAATCGCCTCGTCACACGGGGCTCGGCGGGGGTAACGACTCGTCATCGCCACCGACTCCCGATTGGGGCTGCGCCCTGAAAAACCACGCGTCGCGGCGCTCAGTACGAGAGGAGCGAGGCGTCCCGCTCGCCCCGCAGGTACCGCTCGACGTCGTCGAGACGCCAGCCGAGCGGCGAGACGACGCTCTCGGTCGCCCGGAGGAGCTCCCCCCGGTAGAACTCCGGGTCGTAGCCCGCCGCCTCGAACGGGAGACGGACGCGTTCGCGCGCACTCGCCCCGTCGTCGGTGACGACGAACGCGACCGACTGGCCGGGCGATCGCGCCATCCCGTGGCGCTCGTACCGGCGGAGCGCGCTCACCGTCCGGGTCTCGCGGGTGTACTCCTCGGGCCGCTTCGAGACCCGCTTTTCCACCACCAGCTCCTCGATCGGTACCG
>SKWB01000073.1 GCA_007129135.1 Halococcaceae archaeon
AAGTTGACTGGTTTGAGTTATAACGCTTTTGTGCTACCTGGATCGGATGCCGATCACCGGTGCCCGTTTTCTCTCGTTATCTCGATGTGGCGGGCCGGTACTGCGAATCCACCGTCCTATTCGTCGCGAACGAGTGCCCCGTCCCCGTGGCGCTCTCTCAGCCCCTGCAAATACGCCTGCCCTTCGGCGATTCGCGGCGTCTGCTCCGCGAAGACGTACTCGAACATCGTATCCGGTGCGACGTCCATCGCTTCCGCCTCGTCGATCAACTCGGCGATCTCGTCCTCGATCCGTTCCTCGATCGAGTCGATCGCCCCGTCGTCGAGCAGGCCCCGGTCCCGGAGGAACCGTTCCATCCGGGGGATCGGGTCCCACTCCTTCCAGCGTTCGACCTCCTCCTCGGTGCGGTAGTTCGTGGGGTCGTCGGCGGTGGTGTGCGCGCCGAAGCGGTACTGGACCGCCTCGATCAGCGTCGGCCGTGGCTCCTCGCTCTCCCCGTCACGCGCCCGTTCGACCGCTCGCTCCGTCACCTCGTAGACCGCGAGCGGGTCCATCCCGTCCACTCTGACCGAGGGGATCCCGTAGGCGACCGCCTTCCCCGCGAACGTCTCGCTCGCGGTCTGTTCCTCGGCTGGGTGGGAGATCGCCCAGCCGTTGTTGTTGCAGAAGAGTACGACGGGGACGTCGAAGACGCCCGCGAAGTTCGCGGCCTCGTGGAAGTCGCCCTCGCTCGTCGCGCCCTCGCCGAAGTGACAGACGACGCACTCCTCGCCGCCGTCGAGCGCCGACGCCCACGCGAGCCCGACCGCGTGGGGGATCTGGCCCCCGATCGTGATGTTGATCGGGAGGATCCGGTCCTCCGCGAGCACGGCGTTGCCCACCTCGTCGCCCATCCAGTAGCGGAGGTACTCGGGGGTGAGCCCGCGGACGATCGCCGCGCCGTGTTCTCTGTACTGGTACTGGATCCAGTCGGAGTCGGCGAGCGCGTACGTGGAGGCGACCCCCGAGGCCTCCTGCCCGGCGAGCGAGGGGTAGGTCCCGATCCGGCCCTGGCGCTGGAGGCTGATCGCCCGCTCGTCGAACCGCCTGGCGTAGCGCATCCCGACGTAGATGCCGAGCAGCGTCTCGCGGTCGAGGTCGGGAGCGGTCGCCCCCTCGCACACCTCGCCGGTCTCCGAGAGCACCCGGTACGGTTCGTCGGCGGTGTCGCTCATCGTCCCCTTCTCACGCGTGCGGGCGAAACCTCTTGCGGTAGCGATTCACACGGATCGTCGTAGCCACCCGGATCTCTCGGACGAGCAGATCACCGTCGTCGTTCGATTCGCGATCGAGGAAGTACGAACTCGTACGATGATCCCTATCAGAACGGGAGGTACTCGTCGTAGAGAGCGTCGATCCGGTCGTTGTACCGCTGGCCGTCGCGACTCCCCCACGGGTAGCGCGAGAAGTAGTACATCGTCGCGAGGAGGACGCCGACGAGCGAGGCGGTGTTCGGGTCGACGACGGCCGAGAGCGTGAGCGTGACGGAGCCGGCGACGAGACCGGTGACCAGCAGATCGGCGAGCTGTCGTGCGAGGGTCACGTCCGTCTTACGGGTGTCGCGCGCTAAACGCTGTCTCCTCAACCCTTATATCGGCCCGTGAGCGAGGGGGGACTATGAACCGACCACCGAAACAGGGGGCGGTCTCGTGAGCGACGCCGACGCCGGTCGGGGGCGTGCCTACACGATCCGGCTCGAACTGGCCGACGAGCCCGGCGAACTGCTTAACGCGTTGCGCCCGATCGCCGAGAACGGCGGCAACCTCCTCTCGATCTACCACGAACGCGGCAACCTCACCCCGAGAGGGAGGATCCCCGTCGAGGTCGACGTGGCCTGCGCGCCCGGGCGGTTCGACGGCGTCGTCGAGGCGCTCAGGGAGGCGGGTGTGAACGTCGTACAGGCCGGCGAGGAGCGCTACGGCGAGGAGGTTGCGGTGGTCCTCGTCGGGCACCTGATCGACACCGACCTCTCCGATACGCTCAAACGGTTCGAGGAGTGTGCGAGCGCGTCGGTCGTGGACGTCTCGCTCTCGGCCCCGCAGGGAACCGACGACGTCTCGAGCGCCCGGCTCCGCCTCGCCGCGGAGACCGAACGCGTTGCGGATGCGCTCGCGACGGTCCGAGAGATAGCCAGCGAGAAGGATCTGCTCGTGATCGAGCCACAGCTCGACGGAGGGGCGTAGATGGTCCGACTCGCGGTCCTCGGCGCGGGTGCCGTCGGCCGGTCCGTGATCGACCTCGCCGGCGAGTACGGTCACTCGGTCACCGCGGTCGCCGACTCGGAGAGCGCGGCCGTCGACCCGGACGGGCTCGATGCGGAGCGACTCCTCGACCGGAAGGCGAGCGAGGGTTTGGTCGGCCCCGACGATCCGGAGGCGGCGCTCTCGGCAGCCTACGACGTGCTCGTGGAGGCGACGCCGACGACGCTCGGCGACGCCGAACCCGGGTTTACCCACGCGAAGCGGACACTGGAGGCCGACCGACACGTCGTCCTCGCGAACAAGGGGCCGGTCGCAGAACGCTACGGCGAACTGCGCGACCTCGAATCGGAGAGTGCGGGGAGCGTCCGGTTCGAGGCGACGGTCGGGGGTGCGATCCCCGCGCTCTCGACGCTCGAGGACCTGGGTGCGGGACACGTCACCGCCGTCAGGGGCGTGCTCAACGGCACCGCGAACTTCATCCTCACGCGGATGGCGGCGGAGGGCCTCGACTACGAGCACGTCCTCGCGGAGGCACAGGACCTCGGGGTCGCGGAGGCGGATCCGAGTTTCGACGTGAACGGGACCGACGCGGCGCTCAAGTGCGTGATCGTCGCGAACGTGCTCGGCGGGCGGTTCTCGCTCGCCGACGCGGAGGTCTCCGGCATCGAGGGGATCCCGGGGAGCGCGCTCGAACTCGCCGCGGAGGACGGTCGGACGGTCCGACTGATCGGCGAGGCGACCCGCGAGTCCGTACGGGTCGGTCCCCGACTGGTACCCGAGAACGGCACGCTCGCGGTCACCGGGACGAGGAACATCGTGCAGATCGAGACGACGCACGCGGGTCGACTGAACATCAGCGGGCGCGGTGCGGGCGGCCCGGAGACGGCGAGCGCGGTGCTCGCGGACGTGGGCCGGCTCACCCGCTGACCGGGCCGCACTCCCCTCGCGAGTGGTGTGCCATTTCCTGGCAGTAACCGCAGGAGGGCGGGGGGATGGTGGGAACGGGCTTTCGAAATGGTTTTACGAGCAACCGCCGAAACGAACGCACAGAGCGCATCTGCGCGTGAGATACCAATGGCGAAAAAACCACACCAGAACCTGGCCATCATCGGCCACGTCGACCA
>SKWB01000097.1 GCA_007129135.1 Halococcaceae archaeon
CGATCGGATGCCGCCGAACTCGGCGCTTGTACCTGCCCGTCGATCGCGTAGGGCTCGGCACGCTCGGCGTCGTAGACCACCATGAACCCGCCACCGCCGAGGCCCGTCGCGTGTGGCTTCGTCACACAGAGGGTGAGCTGGATCGCGACGGCCGCGTCAACCGCGTTACCACCCTGCTCTAGCACCTGGGTCCCGACCTCGGTCGCGATCGGATCGGGTGTCGAGACCGCTCCCTCCGCACCGCTCGCGACCGACGGCTCGAACCTGTCGGACGACCCCCGCCGGGCGGCGGTGAGACCGGTCAGGATCCCTCCGGCGGCCAGTGCGGCTACCCCCGCGAGGAGCGGACGGCGTCCGACCGGATGTGGCCCTCCCGATCCCTCACCGTACGCCTGTTCAAGTCCACCCTCGAGGTCGTCCCCACCCCTCGAGAACAGGGTTCGTCGTCTCACGGAAACGCGTTCAATCGCCCCTGTAAAATAGTTACGTCAGACGGAGAGCGGACGCGATTATCTGTACCGAGCGGTCACGGTGGTTCACATATGGTCCGCCCACCGAGATACTGAACGAAGGTATCATCTCGTCCTTTCACTCCCGTGTAGGCCCTGAAACCCCGGACCACAGTTAACCACGGAACGAGGGAGACGGTCGAGGGTAGACATAGTCGTCGCGGTGATCGCGAACGAAACGCGATCAGAACTGCCGCTCGAACTCGACGGGATCGGAGATCGTATAGTATGGTCCACCCAGACGACCGACGGTATCGAGCGCGCGTGAGTCGATCTTCCCCTCGATCAGCACGTCGTCGGAGACGTGGTAGTGTTCGACGTCGCCGAGGATCATCAGTTTGTCGTAGACTTCGATCGCATCGTAGAGCGTACACTCCATCGTGACGACGGCATCGGCAACTCTCGGCGGCGATATCCGCCGGCACTCCGCACGTTCCAGGTCGGCGAACTCGAACTCGCTCTCTCCGGGTGGGAGGCTCGCCGAGGTGCTGTCCATCTCCTCCATCAGCGCCTCGGTGACGACGTTCACGGCGAACTCTTCGGTCTCCAGGGCGTTCCGAGCCGTGTCCTTCATCCGACCGGAGGACTCGCTCGGCGAGTTGAACACGACGACCGGCGTGCTGGAACCGACGTAGTTGTAGGAACTGAACGGGGCGAGGTTCTCTATACCGTTCCGATCGACGGTGCTTATCCACGCGATTGGACGCGGGGTGACCGCGCTCTTTATTATCCGCGCGTTCTCCTCGGGGCTGAGCTCTCGAGCGGCGAACTCGTTCATCGGGGTTCGGGTAGCCGATTCGACCGGGTTCGCTTAACCCTTCACGTGGCGGCGATCGGTCCGACTATCCATCGTTCTACGGGAGAGGCAGGCTCTCTCGACTGGCGTCGTCGGTACACCCCTCGCTCGTCGAACTCGATACGACTCTCGCCGCTCGTTCGCCGCAAAAAAGGCCACAGCGAGGCCGCTAGAACGCGGGCAGTCGACCAGCCGGCGGCAGCGGGAAGCCCGGCTGGCTCGCCGGTGCGTTGCCCGGTCTCGTCGCCGCACTCTCGTCGCAATCCGTCTGCTTCTTAACGGGGGAGTCGGTAGATGCGAGGAGGAAGTGAACCACTGGTGGGTCCTACAACGGTGACGAGCACACCGAGTCGAACCACGACACCGAGCGTGGCCGCTCGTCGAGGGACCTGATCGTGCGGATACTCCGCGTCGCACAGACGATCTACCCCGACGTCAAAGGCGGTGGCGCGTACCACGTCCACGCGCTGAGTCGCGACCAGGCCGCGATGGGCCACGACGTCACCGTCCTGACCGTCGACACCGACCGGACGAGACCACACGTCGAGAGCCGATCCGGATACACGGTCGTTCGGTACCCGACGACGGTCGACGCGCTCGGCAACGACGTCTCGATCGGCGTCGCCCAACACCTCTCGACCGCGGATCGGTTCGACGTCGTCCACGCACACTCGCATCTCTACTTCTCGACGAACCTCGCGGCGCTCGCGCGCTGCCTCACGGAGACCCCGCTCGCGATCACGAACCACGGCCTCTACTCGCAGAACGCCCCCGAGTGGGTCTTCGACCGGTACCTCCGGACGATCGGCCGGTGGACGTTCAACCGGGCGGACGTCGTGTTCTGTTACACCGACGTCGAGCGAGCGCGTCTCGAGTCGCTCGGGGTAGAGAGCGAGATCGCCGTCGTGGCGAACGGGATCGATACGACGAAGTTCACCCCCGAGGGGCCGACGAGCGATCTCGTCGACCCGGAGAGTGACGCGATCCTGTTCGTCGGTCGCGTCGTCGAGGGGAAACGACCGTCGGTCGCGATCGACGCGCTCTCACGACTGAACACGACGGAGCCGATCCTCTACATCGCTGGGGACGGGCCGATGCGCGAGGAGCTCTGCGAGTACGCGGACCGGAAGGGACTCTCAGACCGGGTCGTCTTCCTCGGACAGGTGGCGTACGAGGAGATGCCGGAGCTCTATCGCTCCGGTGATCTCCTCGTCCTTCCGAGCCGGGCCGAGGGCGTTCCGAGAACCGTTCTGGAGGCGATGGCCTCGGAGACGCCGGTCGTCTGTTCGGCGCTCGACCAGGTACAGAGCGTACTCGGGGAGGCCGGAACGACCGCCCCGGTCGACGACGTAGACGGGTTCGCGCGGGCGATCGAGGCGTACGTGAGCGATCCCGAGCGGCGCGCGAGTGCGGGCAGGGTCGGTCGCGAGCGGGTGAGCGAGAACCACGACTGGCGGGAGACGGTTCGGTCGACGACCGACGAGCTGGAACGGCTCGTGGACCGATCGATCGGGCATCGGTGAGGCCTCGGGACGGCTCGGGTCCTCGAATTGCTCGGCCGCCCGGCCACCGGCCCGGGAGAGCGCGCCGCGTCGCCGTCCCGTCGAAGCGGACGGTGGCGTTCTCTCGGTCGGAACACCTGGTTCCCGTTTTAATAGTGGGTGCCGGATAGTATCCTCCATGTCCCCACGGTTACGTTCGCCCGTCCCCGAGAGGACGCACCGCACCCTCGAACCAGCCGCAGCCCTCTCCCGGCGGCGGTTCGTGGCGGCAGCGACCGCGACCGCCGCCGCTGCGCTCGCCGGGTGTGCGGGCGTCGTCGACTACCTCGGCGGACTCGTCCTCGACGACGTCAACGTGTTCAACGCGAGCGACAGGCCGCTCGCGGGCGACCTCGAGGTGAGCGGTCCCGACGGATCGGTACTGCTCGAGGCGTCGTTCGAGGTGGATCCGGACGAGGACGACGACGAGGTCGAGGAGGACTCCGGAGCCACGTTCGACGACGTGCTCGACGATCCCGGGGAGTACGTCGTCTCCGTTCGTCTCGACGACGAC
>SKWB01000353.1 GCA_007129135.1 Halococcaceae archaeon
AACGGGATCACGACCGACTACTCGCCGATGCGCCACATGCAGAACCTCGAAACGGTCTACACGTACGAGGGGACCCACGACATCCACACGCTGATCCTGGGGGCGGATCTCACCGGCATCCAGGCGTTCGAGTAGAGCCGCTCAGCGCGTACAGCTCGAGAGCACTTTCCCGAACACGCCACGCCGGTCCGCACCGAACCGGTAGCCGGTCTCCCAGAGCGTCTCCGATCCGGGAACCGTCCCGAGCGCCGCCGCGACCGTTCTCGACGGCCTGTCAGTCCGCGAGAGCACCTCCTCCAGCGCCGCCCCACAGGAGTAGACCGCGTCGTCGGTCAGCAGGTGCATACAGTCCTCGTACTCGTCGGGCAGCCGCGCGAGCTGGTCCGGCGAGAGCGCCGAGTAGCCGACGAGCTCGAACTCGCCACGCTCGGCGAACCGTTCGACACACCAGGTACAGAAGCCGCAGTCGTCGTCGTAGACGAGCCTCGGGGTGTGCTCGGTCATCGGTTCCAGGCCGCCTCCTCGGGGTCGATCAGCCGTCTCTCCTCGTCGATTCCGTCGACCATCGCCCGCTCCTCGTCGGTGAGGTCGAGGTCGGCCGCCGCGAGGTTCTCCTCGAGGTGGTCCTCTCCGGTGGCTTTCGGGATCGCGACGACGTTCTCCAGACCCGCGATCCACGCGAGGCTCACCTGCGCGGGCGTCGCTTCGTGAGTCTCGGCGATCTCGACGAGTTCCGGAACGTCCTCGACCTCGCCGCGCATCACCGGGCAGTAGGCGACGAGTGTGAGGTCGTGGGCGACCGCGTACTCGCGGAGCTCTCTTTGGGGGAGTAGCGGGTGGAGTTCGACCTGGTTCGCGACGACCGGGGCCGAGAGGAGCTCTCGGGCTTCGTCGAGCAACTCGGGTGTGAAGTTGCTCACTGCGACGTTCTCCGTGACGCCCGCCTCGTAGAGCTCGTCGAACGCCGCGAGGCTGTCCTCCGGATCGTACGCCCGGGTCGGCCAGTGGACGTAGAGCAGGTCGACCGATTCGACGCCGAGGCGATCGAGACTCTCGTGTGCGGTGTGGATCGCGTCGTCGTACGCGAGGTTCTTCTGGTGGACCTTCGTCGCGAGCGTGATCTCCCCCCTGGGGACCTCCGCACGGGCGATCCCCTCGCCGACGGCGCGTTCGTTGTCGTACATCTGGGCGGTGTCGACGTGGCGGTAGCCCATCTCCAGGGCGTTCGCCACGCTCTCGGCGCACTGTTCGGGGTCCGTGTTCCCCGAGGTTCCGAGGCCGATCGGCGGGAGGTCGAGCGTCATGACGAGGGAGACGGGTGCCGGGGGAAAGAAGCCGACGGTTCACCGGGTACGAGCGGTCCAAAGCCTGATAAATCTCCGCGTGAGATCGAACGGGTATGTCCGACCGAGGCGAGAGGCTCTCGGAGTCGGAGGTGCGAGCGATCGCACGCGAGGAGTTCTCTCGCGCGGTTCGGTCGGCGCTCTCGAGGATCGCCGTCGCTCTCTTGGCGCTGCTCGTCGTCGTCTTCGTCGGTCTCCAACTGCTGGGGTCTGCCGCCACGACCTCCGGAACCGACGCCGTCCTGGTCGGCGGGCTCGGCGTTCTCGTCGTCGGATCGGGGATCTACCTGCTCTACACACTGCTCGTGAAGTGAGACCGCCCGGCGTGTCAGTCTAGCACGCAGATTTAAGTTCGCGACCACCTTTCGTCGGGGTATGCCGATCGATCCGCAGTTCCACGAGAACCGAGAAGTCGTCGACACGAGAGAGGGCTACAACATCTGGGGGCCGGTGGACGAACCCGAGGTGTTGGGTATCCACGGCACGCACGTCGCCGTCGACTTCGATATCTGTCTGGCCGACGGGGCGTGTCTGGAGGACTGTCCGGTCGACGTCTTCGAGTGGGTCGACAGCCCGGGTCACCCCGAGAGCGAGATCAAGGCCGCGCCGACGAACGAGGCCCAGTGTATCGACTGTATGCTCTGTGTCGACGTCTGTCCGGTCGACGCGATCGACGTCGACGCCGGCCGAACCGCCTAGTCGCGCTCGACGTCCAGCCGCTCTTTCAGCTCCGCGAACTCCTCGTCCGCGAGCTCGTCGATCCGCTCGCGGAAGTGCACGTCACAGAGCCCGACACGGATCCCCCCGGACTCGGTGACGACGTCCGCGTCCCCGTCGCAGTAGTGACATCGCATACCTTCACTACGAGTTCGAGAGGGTTCAACTCACCGCTTGGAGACGCGCCCGGAACCGACGGTAGGCCGTCTCGTCCAGTCCGGCCACTCCCAATCGGGCCTCGTGGGCGTCGCTCCCGCCGGTGGGGAGGAGGTCGTACTCACGGATCGCCCGGTCGACCAGGGCGGGATCGATCGGTGGGTCGTACGGATAGAACCGTTCGACACAGTCGAGCTCCGAACAGCGGGCGAGCGCCCGCTCGGGCTCCGTGTACCGGAGGGGGTGAGCGAGGCCGACGAGCGCGCACGCCCCCCGGAGGACCGAGACGCCGTGCTCGAACGTCGGTATCTCGCGGGCGACGTAGCAGGGACCGTCGTTTCCGATCAGCCGGTCGAACGCCTCCCCGTAGCTCAGATCGGTGTCGGGGTGTCGGTCGATCGCCCGCGCGACGTGCGGCCGCCCGAACCCCTCCTCCGGATCGAGGTCGAGGTCGATCCCCAGGTGACGCTCGACCCGCTCGACGATCGCCCGGCCGCGCTCGACCCGGTTCTCCTGTATTCGCTCGACTTCGGCGGTGAGAGCGTCGGTGCGCCGGAGGCCGTATCCGAGGAGATCGATCGGCTCAGCTCCGGTCTCGACCCGCAGTTCGATCCCGTGGATCACCGTCACCCCGTCGCGTTCGGATACGGGGGTGCCGAGGTCGGGGTGGATCCGGTCGTGATCGGTGATACAGACCGCGGCGAGGCCCGCCTCGCGGGCGATCTCGGGGATCCGGTCGACCGTGAGCGAGCCGTCGGAGGCGGTCGTGTGGACGTGGAGGTCTGCGACGATCACGGTCGTGAGAGGGTCGGCCAGCAGATAAACGGTCGCCGGCCTGAGGTTGTGAACCGATGTCCATTATATTCCTAGGTCCGGCCAAGGACCTTCATGGACAATCGTTATACTCCCTCGGCGGCCGGAGAGGGTATGGTCTACACGAACACCGGCGACCTGTTCGACGATTACCGATACCCCGCGACGACCGCCGACCTGATCGAGCGCTACGGGGACGACGAGATCACCCTCCCGGAGGGCACCCAGCGGATCGGCGAGATCCTCTCGCTCACCGACGAGACGTTCCAGAGCGCCGAGGAGGCCCGCTACGCGATCTACGCCGGGCTGAGCAGCC
>SKWB01000035.1 GCA_007129135.1 Halococcaceae archaeon
AGCGTGCGTGGCCGGTTCGGCCCACGCTGCGGTCCGCGGGAACTGCCGGGTGACGAGCGTCACCCGCCCCGTGTCGATCAGCTCGGCCTCGAACTCCGGAAAGGTCCGCTCGTGAAACGTCGAGCAGACGTCGCAGGACATGTCCTCGAACTCCACGATGATTGGCTCGGTCTCCTCGGGGAGCTCCCCGAGAAACGGACGGCGACCGAGACCGTCGGCGACCGGGTGGCCGAAGTCGACCGTGAACCGCTCTTCGTGGATCGGATCGACCGCCTCGGGCTCCTCGCTCTCGGTATCGGTGTCGTCACCGTCGTCACCCTCGACGTCGTCTTGACCCTCGCTCTCGTACTCCTCGAGGTCGAACTCCGACTCCCCGGACTCGTTCGTCGAGTCCGTGGTGTTCGCCGGCTCGGCGTCGTCCGCCGGGGGCGCGGATTCCGGTTCGTCGTCCGACCCACCGATGTCCAGGGTACCGAGGCAGCCGGAGAGCCCGGCGACCGCGGCGGCGGCGAGTACCGCCCGTCTGGACCGGCGAGAGCCTCTCCTCCTTCCGGTGGGAGCGGTGTGCTCGTCCATAGCCACCCCTACCCGGAGGCCACGTTTCGTTATGACCGCGATAAGATGGTTTTGGGCCCGCCCTATCGAACATATTAGGTGAAAAGTAGTATCCGAGCTATCCGGGACGTATCGGGAAACACGGGCGCCTTTCGTCCCTTCAAAACCCCGTCTATCGCGCGTTTCTCTGCTCGGTACCGATCGTCCGATCCCCTCCTATTTCTGAGAGCTCAAGCGGGTTCATAACCATACACCGGTAGACAGTACGGATTTCCGATGGATCCTCCGACGACTCGTCGACGGGTACTAGAGGGAACGGGCGCGCTGGTCGCGGTCGCCGTAGCCGGCTGCATGGGCGACGGCGACGCGCCGGAGAACCGGACGAACTCGACGACTCCCGAGAACACGACCGATTCGACGAACGAAACGCCGGTCGAAACCGAGACGCCGGAACCGACCGAGGAGGACGACGAGGGCGAGACGACGGAGGAGGAGGCGGAAGCGGAACCCGGAACGCTCACCGTGACGCTCGCCGACGAGACGGGGACGCCCGTCACGAACGACGTGACGGTAACGGTCGAACACGAGCGCGAGTCGTTCTCTGAGACGCACGAAGAGCTTCCCGAGGGGCGCATCGAGGTCTCGGTCGAGGAGGCCGGCGCACACACCGTCACCGTGGTCAGCCCCGAGGAGACCTACGAGACGGTCGAGGAGACCGTCGAGATGGGAGCGGCCGACGAGAGCATCGCGTTCGCGCTGGTCGAGCGGGAACCGGAGTACGACACCTCCGAGATCGAAGCGCCGGCGGGCGACCTTCTCGACGTCCCGATCCCGGACGATCCGGAGAGCCACGAGTACGCCGTCGCCGGAACCGGGGACGCGCCCGTGACGGCGACCGTCTACGGCGGGTGGAAGTGTAGCTACACCCTCCGGTTCACACAGGAGGTGCTGCCGGGGCTGATCGACGAGTTCGTCCGCCCCGGCGACGTCGACATCCGGTTCCGGGCGGTCGGCTACCGGCCGAACGGCAGCCCGTACCACGGTCCCGACGGCGTCGACGCCGCACGAGCGGGTCTCGGGGTCTGGTACCACGATCCCGAGGCCTACTGGCGCTACTTCGAGACGTTCTTTCACAACATGCGACAGCACCACGGCTGGGCCGAGACCGAGACGGTGATGGCCGTCGCCGAGACCTCGGAGGTCTCCGATCGCCGGGGGATCGAGGACGCGATCGACGGCGGGGCCTACCGCTCGCAGATCGAGGACACGATGGAGTACGCGGAGGAGTACGAGTTCGAGACCATCCCCCGGATGGTCGTCGGTGACGAAGGGGGTGAGCGCGACGACCTCGAGGAGGTCAGAGCCTCCGCTCCCGAAGAGGTCAGGGGGGCACTCCGGCGTGCCGTCGAGTCGGCCTGAGTAGCCGGAGAACCGAGGACCCCGTGGGAACAGGTAAGTCTCAGACGCCCCTACGACGGTCGATGCCGGTCGACGACACGGCGATCCCGTTCGAGCCGAGGTGGTTCCGGCTCGGAGTCGGACTCGCGTTCGCGTACGCGGGGTTCACGGTCCTCGTCGTCGCGCTGCTCCGAGTCGACCCGACGCTGGCGCTCGTGGTCGCGACGGTCGGCGGGACGCTCGGTGCCCTCGCACTGGTGATCCTCGTCCGCTACGTCTACTGAGTCGGAGAGGTTCGTCAGCGACTCAGCCCGGCCGGGCTCGGGAACGTCCGTCCGTCCGCGACCGCCCGCTCGACGACGAAGACCGCGACGAACATCGCCGCGGCGGCGGCCTTCGGGAGCCAGGCCGGGTAGATCATCACGAAGATCCCGAGGGCGACGAGGACGAACCTGACGGGGTACTTGTATCGCTTCTTGAGGCGGAACGGGTAGTTCAGCCCGTAGATGATCGAGATCGCCCCGAGCATCACGAGCGAGGCGGTGATCATCGTCTCGACGTCGATCACGGTCGAGACGAGTTCGGGCTGGTAGATGAACGCGATCGGCAGCACGAAGAAGGGCGCGGAGATCGTGATCGCCGTCGCACACGAGCGCCAGAAGTTCGACTCCGCGATGCCGGAGGCGACCACGACCGAGACGGCGACCGGCGGGGTGACCCCGGCGAGGACGGAGGCGTAGAACACCATGTAGTGCGCCGCCAGCGGCGGCACGTCGAAGACGTTGATGAACGTCGGCGCGACGAGCGTCGAGACGATCACGTAGGCCGCGACCGTCGGCATGCCGACGCCCATCACGATGCAGACCGCCATGCCGAACAGCACCGCGACGATGAGGATGCCGCCCGAGAGCTGCATCAGCATCAGCGCGATCCGTGAGGGCATGCCCGTCGTCATCAGCAGGTCGACCATGCCGTTGACCGCCGCGAGGATGATCGCGATCGGTGCGAGGATGATCGCCCCCCGCCGGCAGCCGTAGATCACGTTCCAGAGCTCGCCGACGAACGTGTCGATCGGGTTGACCTGCCTGACCCGTCGGAGACGCGCTCCCGCGCCCGCGAGCGCGGATCCGCCGCCGACAGCCGCCGCACGCGAGCGGATCGTCCCCTCCCCCGACCACCACTCGCGCCTCCAGAGCCCGCCGACGTCCGCGTAGAACGGCTCGCTCCCGACCCGAACGGCGTAGATCGACTGGACGACGGGGGTCGTGATGCCGAAGGCGATCATGGCCAGGACCGTCCAGTAGGCGGCAGTCGGCACCGACCACTGGAGGTAGCCCAGCGTGACGATCAGGACGAGGAAGGGGACGCCGAAGCGGGTGCCCTCGACGAGCTTCTCCGAGCGGGTCAGCGGCTCGTCGAAGTAGTCGGAGAAGTCCATGGTCTGGTTGCCGATCTCGTTGACCGACGTGTAGTGGACGCCGAGGAGGATACAGCCGATGATGATCGCCGCGGGGATGATCCCGGCGATGACGGCGTTGACGTAGCTGATGCCGAGCGTCCCCGCCATGACGAACACCGCCGCGCCCATCACGGGCGGGAGCACTTGTCCGAGCATCGACGCCGAGCCCTCGATGCCGGCGGCGGTCCGGCCGCGGAGCCCGGCGTCCATCATCGTCGGAATGGTGAAGGAGCCGGTCATGCCGGCGTTGGCGGCCTTCGAGCCGTTGATCGAGCCGATGACGGCGCTCGCGATCACCGCGGTCTGGGCGACGCCCGAGGAGACGAACCGGGCGCTGTAGATCGCCAGCCTGAGGATGAGGTCGAACGCGCCGAACGCGAAGAGCAAGCCCGCATAGAGCAGGAACGGCGCGATCCACGCGGCCGTCAGCTGTGTGAGCGAGCCGTAGAAGCCCGCGAGGTCGGTGATCAGCATCTGTAACATGAAGTTCGTCGAGATGGCACCGTGGCCGAACAGCCCGGGGACGTGGTTGCCGTAGAGCGCGTAGAGCATCGTCCCGCCGACCAGCAGGAGGAAGACGTTGCCGTAGGCGCGCCAGGTGAGATAGAGGATCACCCCGATGACGAGCCACGCGAGCCGGTACTCGTGGTCGAGCGCCCGGCCCTGTCGGGTGAGGTAGAAGCCGTCGTAGTCGTTCGTGATGTAGATCGTCGCGACGACGAGCACCGCCGCGACCGCCCCGAGGATCAGCAGGTCGAGGTAGTCGTCGTCGATGATCGACTCCTTCGCCTGTTTCGCGACGTAGATCAGGAGGATCCCGCCGAGGAAGGCGACGGCGAAGAAGGGCCGTTCCATCTGCGCGGGCGCGGAGATCTCCGAGAGGACGTAGACCCAGAGCAGGACGGCTCCGAGCGTGATCGCCCAGTCGAGGGCGGTGACGGCCACGCCACCCCCATCCGTTTCCTGTTCCGTGCTCATGCGTTCATGATCGACGAGGGGTGTTATCAACCCTTACGTTCTCACGTCGACACGCCGCCGCCCCGGTGATCGAGACACGATCGGGAGACAGCCGATCCCGCCAGGGGACTCAGTCGGCGAAGTAGCCCCCGATGTCGTCCTGGTCGCCGACGACCCAGTCGTCGTCCCAGACGCCCTCTTCCTCGTAGTACTCGGCGGCCCCGGGGTGGAACGGGTAGTCGTCGAGCGCACCGAGCAGCAGGTCCTCCGGACCCTCGGCGGTGAACCGTGCTTCCGCGTCGCTGACCGTGTCGTAGTGCTCGCCGGCGATCCGCGTCAGCTCGTAGGCCGCCTCGTGGTCGGTCTCCGGGTGGAACGCGAAGGTGATGATGAGGTCCCAGCTGACGATCTCGTCCGTCCCGATGTCCTGGTCCCAGCCGAACTCCTCCTGTGCGTTGTCGTACTCCCCGAGGGTGGCTCCATCGAACTGTTCGATCGACTCGATCAGCGCGTCCGTGTGTTCGACGTAGTTGACGTCGACACGGGCGTCGTACTCGACGACCCAGCCGGTGTTGCCGACGCCGGGCGTGCCGTAAGCGATCGCCGCGTCGATCGCACCCTCCTCCATCGCCCCGGGGGCGTCGTCGACGTCCATGTCGACGATCTCCATCTCCTCGTAGACGTCCGCCGTCGGCTCCATCGCCCAGAGGTCGAGCGTCGTCGCTCGCGTCGAGAAGCCGGGCTCCGCGGGGTAGACCGTGGCGCCCGCCAGGTCGTCGAACGTCTCGATGCCGGTGTCCTCGAGCGCCATCACGTAGATGGCGTACGGGAACGCGAGAAAGCCCTGCCACGGGAGCTTCTCGACCGGCTCGTCCTCGAAGTCGCCCATCCCTTGCTGGGCGTTGAACATCGTGTTCGTGTCGATGATGCCGCCGTCGAACTCGTCCTCGTTCAGCCGGTAGGTCGTCCCGATGTAGCCGGGGCTCTCGATCGTCGAGTAGCTGACCGTGTCGCTGTGCTCGCCGACCGCCGCCTCGAAGGCGAGCCCGACGTCCATCGTTCCGCCGGTCGAGGTCCCCCATCGGATCTCGTGTTCGACGTCCTCCGGTTCGTCGTCATCGTCGTCCGGCTCCGCCTCGTCGTCGTCATCGTCGTCCGGCGCCACCTCGTCGTCCTCGTCGTCGAGCGGGTCGTCCTCGTCCGGGTCGACGTCCTCGCCGATACATCCCGCGACCCCCAGCGCCCCCGCACCGGCCGCGACACGGAGGAACCGTCGCCGCGTCGAGTCACTGTTTCTCATGGTGTCCTCGGATAGCTAAGGGTAACAATACTATATATATTCTTCGAGGTGTCGAGACCGTGCGACGCGCGAGCGCCGACGGTCGGGGATCCCCTCAACGTGTTCGAGCTTCGAAGAGGTTCACCGTCGGTTACTAACCGACGGGTACCTCCTCCCGGGATCCACCGGCGAGTCAGTCCGGACGGGCCCCGTATCGAGAGGGCCCGGATGCTGCCGGCGTCCGAACGGTTATGCGGTGGGCTGCCGAGCGGACCGGCATGGACCTGCGGATCGACGGCAACGTCGCGCTCGTCACCGCCTCGAGCGGCGGTCTCGGGTTCGCCGCCGCCCGGGCGCTCGTCCGGGAGGGCGTGAACGTGGTCGTGAACGGGCGGAGCGAGGAGTCACTCGAGACGGCAGCCGACGACCTGCGAGCGGAGGCGGCCGACGGGGCGTCGGTCCTCCCGGTCGCGGTCGACCTCACGGACCCCGACGGACCGCCGCGGCTCGTCCAGGCCTCCGTCGCCGAATTCGGTCGGCTGGATCACCTCGTCACGAGCGCGGGCGGCCCGCCCTCGGGCGCGTTCCTCGACATCGACGAGGAGGAGTGGTACGACACCTACGACCTGCTGGTGATGAGCGTCGTCAGAACGGTCCGGGAAGCCGCCCCACACCTCCGCGCAGACGGCGGTGGGACGATCGTGACGATCGCCTCGCGGACGGTCAAGCAGGCCGCCGAGGCGATGGTGCTCTCGAACGCGGTGCGGATGGGCGTAGTAGGCCTAGAGAAGACGCTCTCGACGGAGCTTGCACCCGAGGTGCGCGCGAACGCGGTGCTTCCGGGATCGCACGAGACCGAACGCGTCGAGAACCTCATCGAGCAGGCGGTCGATCGCGGCGATTTCGACACCTACGACGAGGGTTACGCCGACAGGGTCTCGGAGGTCCCCCTCGAACGGCTGGGGACGACCGGAGAGTTCGGGGCGGCCGTCGCTTTCCTCTCATCGCCTCGCTCGGGCTTCATCAACGGGGCCGCGGTTCCGATCGACGGCGGCTCGCTCGCCTCGAACCTGTAGCGGTCCGAGAGCGGTCGGATCGACCTCACTCGTCCCTGCCGATCCCCGAGAGCTCCTCGGCGGAGAGCACCGACGACAGCACCGCCTCGGTGTGCTCGCCGAGTCTCGGTGGGGTGTGTCCCGAGCGCATTCCCCCGGTCGAGAACGCGATGGGACAGACCGGATACGGGAACTCGACGTCGCCGACCGTGATCTCGTCGAGGGTACCGCTGGCTCGCAGGTGTTCGTCCTCGAACACCTCGCGGGTGTCCTTGACCGGTGCACCCGGAATGCCGTGTTCCCGAAAGAGGGCGAACCACTCCTCCGCCGATCGCTCCACGAAGACGGGATCGAGTTCGTCCGCGAGCGCCTCCCGGTTCGCGACCCGATCCGCGTTCGTCGCGAACCGATCGTCCGCCGCGAGTTCCGGCCTGTCGATCGCCGAACAGAGCGCGCGCCAGGTGCCCTCGCTGCCGATCGCGAGCGCGAACCAGCCGTCTACCGTCTCGACCGCGCGATACGGGGCGAGCGAGGGGTGGACCGTTCCGAGACGGGGGTAGGGCTCGCCCGTGGCGAAGGTGCGGCCCGCGCGCTCGGTGAGCCAGGAGACCAGCCCCTCGAACATCGGCACCTCGACGTACCCGCCCCCTCCGCGGTAGAGCGCGGTCGTCACCCCGATCACGGCGTACATCCCCGCACAGATGTCGCCGATCGGGATCCCCGGTCGCGCCGGCGGGCCATCGGCCTCGCCGGTGACGCTCATGCTGCCCGAGAGCGCCTGTACCACCATGTCGAACGCCGGCAGGTCGCGGTAGGGACCCTCCAGGAAGCCGGAGATCGAGCAGTAGACCAGGTCGTCGTTGACCGCCCGGAGCGCCTCGTAGCCGAGGCCCCACTTCTCCATCGTCCCCGGCCGGTAGTTCCCGACGAGCACGTCGGCTTCCTCGGCGAGCAGGGAGAACGCCGCCGCCCCCTCCTCGCTCGAGAGGTCGAGTTCGACGCTCCGCTTGCCGCGGTTCAACGCTGCGAAGTAGGCGGTGATACCGCCCGCCTCGAGCTCCTCCCCGATGTTCCGGGTGATGTCGCCCCGGTCCGGTCGCTCGATCTTGATCACGTCCGCGCCCATGTCGGCGAGGAGCTGCGTCGCGAACGGTCCCGAGAGCATCTGCGTACAGGCGAGGACAGAGAGTCCGTCGAGGGGGGTGGGTTCTGGCGTTGCGGTCATCTGACGGTCGGCGTTTCGGGCCACGGGGGAAGAATCCCCGCGTCCCCGGCGGTGCCTGTCACACCCCCGTGAAGAACCAGTAGAGCCAGTGAGCGAGGTAGCCGAGCAGCGCGAGTGCGAGGACGACCTCGATCGACCGGACGACGTACGGCGTGTACGAGCCGATCCACTCGACGGCCTCCTCGTAGGCGATCCGGGCCCGTTCGAGCGCCCCGATCACACCGCCCTCCGACGCCTCCCCGGGGGTTCCTTCGGACGACATGTCACCCCCGTGGACGGGCACGCTAATAAATCCGACCACACCCAGGAGGGCCGGTCCGTACGGACCGGCGGGTCTAGAAGCCCTCGGTCCCCGCCAGTCGGTGCTCCTCGACGACGTCGGAGTCGAGCTCGACCCCGATACCCGGCGCCTCGGGCACCTCGATGTAGCCGTCGTCGATCAGCGGCTCCTCGCGCGTCACCAGGTCGTCCCACCACTCGACCTCGAGCGCGTGGTACTCGAGCACGTCGAAGTTCGGGATCGCCGCCCCGAGGTGGACACACGCCATCGTTCCGATGGGGCTACAGACGTTGTGCGGCGAGATCGGGATGTAGTTCTCCTCCGCCCTGTCGGCGATCCGCATCGTCTCCGCGAGCCCTCCCACGGTCGTCGGGTCCGGCGTGATCACGTCCACGCCGTGCTCGTAGAGCAGCTCCGAGAGCTCGTGCACTCGAAAGCGGTTCTCCCCGGTCGCGACCGGCGTCCGCGTCGCCCGCGTCACCTCCCGCTGTGCGCGCATGTTCTCCGGCGGAATCGGGTCTTCGAGCCACATCAGCTCGAACTCCTCGAGCTCGTAGGCCAGTCGCTTCGCGCTCTCGACGCTGTAGTCCCAGTGGCAGTCGAACGCGAGGTCGATCTCGTAGCCGATCTCCTCGCGCACCGCCTCGACGATCTCCCGTTTCTTCCGAACTGCCGCGTTCGAGAGCCGACCGTTCATCGGATCGGGCTCGTTGTCCATCTCCATGTCGAGGTCGAACTTGAGCGCCGAAAAGCCCATGTCGACCACGCGACGCGCTTCGGCGGCGTACGCCTCCGGCGAGTACGCCTCCTCGTCGGCGTAGGTCGTGTATCCCTCCTCGACGGCGTAGGCCTCCCCCGCGTGGCAGTCACAGTAGATCCGCACCTCGTCGCGGAACTTGCTCCCCAGCAGCTGGTAGACGGGCAGGTCGAGGACCTTCCCCGCGGCGTCCCAGAGCGCGATCTCGATCCCCGAGGCGGCGGTGACGACCTTGCCCGTCGTCCCGCCGTGACCGGAGGTCTCCTGGACGATCCGCCGGAACAGCCGCTCGACGTCGAGCGGGTTCTCCCCGAGCAGGAACCGTTTCGTGTACTCGACGATCTCGGGGACGCCGCCGCCGCGGTACGCCTCGCCGATGCCCGTCACCCCCGCGTCGGTCTCGACCTCGATCAGGTTCCACTCGAAGTTCCCCTCGACGACGCAGGTCCGGATGTCCGTGATTGCGACGTCGCGCGATTCCGCCCGGTTCGTTGCGTGGTTCGAATAATCCCTCATGCTCTGAGCTCTCCCTATCCGCTCTCCCTGAACCCCTCGACCGCCCGCTCGTCCAACTCGACGCCGTGGCCCGGCTCGCTCGGGAGGGGTATCATCCCCTCGTCCGGCGCGAGCGGGTTCGCGACCACGTCGTCGAATACCTTCACGTCCATCTCCCGGTAGAAGTACTCGACGAACAGCCCGTTCTCGATGCTTCCCACGAGCGAGGAGTGCAGGTTCCAGTTGTAGTGTGGCGCGATCGGGACGTCGTAGGCCGCCGCGTGGTGCGCGATCTTCAGCCACTCGGTGATCCCGCCACAGACCGTCGCGTCCGGTTGCAGGATCGTCGCCGCGCCCGTGTCGAGAAGCCGCGCGAAGGCGTGTCGCGTCCCCTCGAGTTCGCCCGTCGCCACCGGGTACGAGAGGGCATTGTTCACCTCGGCCATCGTCCCCACTCGATCGATCATCACCGGCTCCTCGATGAAGTACGGGTCGTAGGGCTCGAACGCGCGACAGGCCCTGATCGCCTCGGTGGCGTGTGCCCACTTCCCGTTCGCGTCGAGCAACAGCGTCCGGTCGGGGCCGATCTCCTCGCGCACCGCCGCGACGCGCTCGACCTCCTCCGGGACCGAGCGGCGCCCGACCTTCATCTTCACCGTATCGTGCCCCTCGTCCAGATACCGCCCTATCTCCTCGCGCAGCCCCTCGTGGCCCTTCTCGTCGCGGTAGTAGCCGCCGCTAGCGTAGGACGGGACGGAGTCTGCGTAGCCGCCGAGGAGTTTGTGAAGCGGCTGGCCCGCCGCCTTCGCCTTCAGGTCCCAGAGCGCGATGTCGACCGTGGAGATCGCCCGGAGGAAGAGTCCAGTACGGCCGATCTGGACGTTCCCGTCGTACATCTCGCGCCAGAGCCGCTCGGTGTCGCGGGGATCCTCGCCGACGAGCAGCGGTTCGAGCATCGTCTCGACCGCCTCGGCGATCAGGCCCGCGCCCTCGTAGCCCAGCGAGTAGCCGACGCCCTCGCGTCCCTCTCTCGTCCGGACGTAGGTGATCGCGTGATCGCGGTAGGTGATCGTCCGGTTCGAGAACGAGACCGGCGTCTCGAGCGGGATCGCTATCGGGAACGACTCGACCGCTTCGATCTCCATACCGAAGCCGCGAGAGGAGGTGTGTTAAGAGTTGTCGCGGGGGCAAACGTTTCTGCATGGACCGCGACGACGGATCGGAGAGCGTTCTCGAATGGGTATATACTATGTGTATTCCTAAATATCTGTATACCGATCGTCCTTCGGATAGTAATTTTTCACTAAATAGTGTGGGTTTTTTCACGTGTCGAGAAGCTGTATACGGATGCTTCGACTACCGTCCCTCGAACTCCGGATCCCGTCCCTCGAAGAACGCGTCGATCCCCTCCTCTTTGTCCCGGGTCGAAAAGAGCTGGACGAACAGCTCGGACTCGTAGGCGAGCCCGTCGTCGAGGCCCATCCGCGAGGCCGACCTGATCGCCCGCTTCGCGCGTTCGAGCGCGAGCGGGCTCTTCTCCGCCATCGACCCCGCGAGGTCGTACACGCGTCCGTCGAACCCCTCTTCCGTACAGAGTTCGTCGACGAGGCCGATCCGGGCCGCCTCGTCGGCGTCGATGATCTCGCCCGAGAGGACGAGGCGCATCGCCTGGCCTTCGCCGACGAGTCGAGTCAACCGCTGGGTGCCGCCCCCGCCGGGCATTATGCCGAGCGAGATCTCGGGCTGGCCGAGCTTGGCCCCCTCGACGGCGATTCTGACGTCACACGCCTGCGCGAGTTCACAGCCGCCGCCGAGCGCGTGACCGTTGATCCGCGCGATCACCGGCATCGGTAGCTCGTCGACCGTCTCGTAGACCCTCGGCCGGGCGCTCGCCTCGCGCTGGTCGAGCATGTCGCGGTCGCGGAGTTCGCCCACGTCGGCACCCGCGACGAACGCGCCCGAGCCCTCGCCACCGGTGAGGACGACGACGCGCACGGCGTCGTCCGCCTCCGCGGCCGCGAGCGCGTCCATCAGCTCCTCGCGGACCTGCCCGGAGAGCGCGTTGCGCGCGTCCGGCCGGTCGATCGCGACCGTCGCCACGCGATCCGCGTGCGAGCCCACGTCGACCGAGAGCAGCTCGTACTCGTCGGCCAGTTCGGTGGAGTCGGTCATCGCTCGCCCCCGTCGCCCGCCACGTCGCGCTCGCCGCTCACACCGACCTTCTCGCCCCCATCCCAGCGGTAGAAGCCCTCGCCGGTCTTCTTCCCGAGCTTTCCGGCTCTGACCTTCCGCCGGAGGAGCTGTGGCGGACGAAAGCGCTCGCCGAGTTCCTCCCGGAGGTGTTCGGCGATGTGGAGCCGAACGTCCAGCCCGACGTGGTCGCCCAGTTCGAGCGGTCCCATCGGATGGCCGTAGCCCAGTCGCAACGCCCGATCGACGTCCTCGATACCCGCAACGCCCTCCTCGACCATCCGGATCGCCTCCAGTCCCGTGACGACGCCGAGACGCGAACTCGCGAAGCCCGCGCTGTCGCGGACGACGACCGCCTCCTTCCCGATCCCGTCGACGAACTCGGTCGCGAACCCCTCCGCCCGCTCGTCGGTCTGCTCCGCGATCACGACCTCGACGAGCTCCATGATGTGCGGGGGGTTGAAGAAGTGGAGTCCGACGACCCTCTCCTGTGTCTCGAGCGCGCTCGCCATCTCGCTGACCGAGAGCGAGGAGGTGTTCGAAGCGAGGACCGTCTCGGGCCCGACCAGCGCCTCACAGTCGACGAACACC
>SKWB01000058.1 GCA_007129135.1 Halococcaceae archaeon
GACCGGCATCAGGATGGGCGAACGGGCGAGCGCGAACACGGCGTGATACCGCCATGATCCCGCTGCTCCACGACCTCTCGGAGGAGACCGTCCTCGTCCTCGGTGGCGGTCCGGTCGGCGCACGGAAGGCCAGGCGTTTCTCGCGCGAGGCCAGGACCGTGGTGGTGAGTCCCGAGTTCTCCGACGAGGGCTTCGGCGAGGCGCAACTGGTGCGGGATGCCCCCGACGCCGACGGCGTGTGCGAGTGGCTCGATCGGCTGGAGCCGGCGCTCGTGGTCTGTGCGACGGATCGAGAGCGACTCAACGAGGCCGCGGCGGACGCCGCGAGAGAGCGAGGGGCGCTCGTGAACCGGGCGGACAGATCGGGCGGGCGGGAGTCGGGAGGTGTCGTCGTGCCGGCGACCGTCCGGGAGGGGCCCGTCGTGGTGGCCGTCGCCACGGGCGGGACCGCCCCGGCGCTCTCGAAACACCTGCGGAAGCGGCTGGAGGGCGAACTGGAGGGGGCCGGCGCGATGGCGGAGCTGCTCTCGGAGCTCCGGACCGAACTCCGGGAGGCGGGCCACCCGCCGGAGCGACGACGGGCCGCGGTGACTGCGGTCGTGGAGTCGTCGGCGGTTTGGAAGGCTTTACGTACGGGGGGGTCCAAGCGCCCGCAGGTGGTCGACGACGTGATCGAATCCGCGCTCGAAACAGGAGGTGAGGCGCCGTGAACGCCGGCGTGTTGAGCGGCGTCCGCGTCACCCACGAGAGCGCCGGCGTCGACGAGATCGGCGCCGTCTGCACGGAGAGCGAGGCCGAGGCAGTCGCGGCGCTCCTCGAGCACGAGGGCGTCACCGAGGCGATCGTCCTCCAGACGTGCAACCGTGCGGAGGCCTACGTCGTCGCCGAGACCGCAGCGGCCGGCCGGGAGGCCCTCTCGACCTACGTCGCTGCCGTGGACCGGGAGGCGAGGGTGTGGAGCGGACACGAGGAGAGCCTCGAGCACCTGCTCAGGGTCGCCTGTGGGCTCGAATCGATCGTCCTCGGCGAGGACCAGGTGCTCGGCCAGCTACGGGAGGCGTACGAGGCCGCCCACGGGGCCGACGGCATCGGCGTCGTCCTCGACGACGCGGTGTTGAAGGCGATCCACGTCGGCGAGCGCGCCCGGACGGAGACCGCGATCAACGAGGGGATCGTCTCGCTCGGGAGCGCGGCCGTCTCGGTGGTCGGCGAGGAGCGAGCGCTCCCCGAGACGACCGCGCTGGTCGTCGGCGCGGGCGAGATGGGGCGACTCGCCGCCCGCGCGTTCGCCTCGAACGGCGTCGACCGGCTGATCGTCGCGAACCGGACGGTCTCGCACGCCGAGCACGTCGCGAGCGAGCTCCGTATCCCGGCGGAGGGGGTCGGCCTCGACGCGCTCTCGGCGGTCGTCAACGAGGCGGACGCGATCGTCACCGCGACCGGTGGTCCCGAGCCGATCATAGACGGGGAGACGATCGGTGACGGCCCGTCGGTGGTCGTCGACCTCGCTCAGCCCAGGGACGTCGACCCGAGCGTAGGGGAGCGGGAGGGGATCACCGTCTACGACCTCGATTCGCTCCAGCGGATCACCGCGGGGACCCGTGCGGAGCGGGCGGCCGCCGCCGAGGAGGTCGAGGCGATGATCGAGACCGAACTCGACCGACTGCTCCGCGGGTTCAAGGCGAAACGGGCGGACGAGGCGATCGGCGCGATGTACGAGAACGCCGAACGGATGAAACGCCGCGAGCTCGCGACCGCGGCCGCCGCGCTCGAGGCCCACGGCGGGCTGACCGAGAAACAACACGAGGCGGTCGAGGCGCTCGCGAGCGCGCTGGTGAACCAGCTGCTGGCCGCGCCGACGAAGAGCCTGCGCGAAGCCGCCGCCGAGGACGACTGGACGACGATCCACACCGCGCTCGAACTGTTCGACCCGGAGTTCGACGAGGCGCCGCCGCTCGGTGGGGGTGCGAGAGGGGAGCTCCCCGAGAGCCCGCCGGACGGGCTCCCGGAGCGGATCGCGGCACAGCTCTACGACGACGACTGACGCGTTATTCTCCCGAGCAGGAGCGCGCTCGCGGCGAGCGCACAGACCAGTCCCGCGAACGCCGCCGTGTAGCTGGCGACGCTCGCGACCAGTCCGACGTAGGTCGGCCCGAGGCTCCCGATGCCGAGGTAGATCGTCCGGACCGCCCCGAAGTCGCCGCCCGCGCTCGTCGCGGGGAACAGCGACATGACGTAGGCGAGCATCGGCGGCGAGAAGGCCATCAGTCCGACCGCGAAGACGACGATACCGACGACGATCAACGGGGCGTTCGGGGCGAGGATCAGTACCGCGAGGCCGAGCGCACCCGTGAGGAGCGCGCCGAAGGCGACACGGGTCCGCCCGAGGCGATCCCCGACGGTCCCGGAGAGCGGTTTCACGACGATCCCGATCGCGAAGAGCACCGCGAAGCCACCGCCCGCGAACGCGGGGGAGAAGCCGCGTTCGACCTGCAAGAGCGTCGGGAGGAAGCTCACCGCCCCCTGCCAGGTGAAGAGGTAGAGCGAGTACGCCAGCAGGACGAGGCGGACGTGACCGTCACCGAGCAATCGCCGCCCGGTGCCGCGGACGTCCAGGCCGACCCGGGAGAGCCGGTAGGGTTCGTCGCTGAAGCGGTGGACGAGCAGGGCGACGCCGACGGCGAGGACGAGCACGGGGAGAAACGCGGCCCGCCAGGTGAAAGCCGCGAGGACGGCGACCGCGAGGCCGGCCGCGAGCGTCCCACCGAGGTCCCAGTGGGCGGTGTAGATGCCGAACGCCCGCCCCCGTTTCGCGTCGAAGAGGTCCGAGAGCGTCGCGTAGGCGGTGCTGGGGAAGAGCCCGGACGAGAGGCCGACGATCGCGGTCCCGAGGAGGAAGACGAGGAACGTGGGGGAGACGGCGAGCACCGCGAAGCCGACCGTGAGCCCCAGAAGACCGGCGACGAGCAGCGTCTTTCGCGTGAGCTGATCGGAGAGCCTGCCGCCGGGGAACTGGCCGGCGGCGTTCAGCCCCCACATGACCGAGAGGGCGATCCCGGCCGCGAGCGGGCTGATCTCGAGCGAGTCGATGATCGTCGGCAGGAGCGGCGAGAGCACGAGCGCCCCGAGTGCGATGGTCGCGTTACCGAGCGAGAGCGCGAGGAGCATCCGCCCGCCCTGGCCCCGGAACAGGCGCTCCTCGCGCGGTGAGTCCATGGGAGGCCTGCGCGATCTGGTGGGTTGAACCCCCGGCTACCGGCAACCCATCAGCGGATCGCCACCGCCTTTTATTCGCGTCCGGTGAGAA
>SKWB01000158.1 GCA_007129135.1 Halococcaceae archaeon
CACAGACCTCGTGGCGGCCGGGGTCCTCGGGGACGTGGCGACAGTGACCGTCGCGGAGGTAGCCCGTCGCCGGCGAGAGACAGCACGGGTCGAGGGCGGTGCCGAGGACGTTTCGCTCGTCGGTCATGCGTCGGCTTGGTGGGTCGGAACTAAGTACTGTCGGTGACCCGCTCCGAGTGGTATTCGAACGACTGCGTTCGAACGGTACCCGAACGACTGCTTACGGCCCGTCGGGATGCAGCGGTCGGGCCCGCCGCCGTCTCGCCGAACGGGTGGACGGAAGTGAGAGGGATCGTCGTAGAAACGCGTCGTTTCCCGACCGCGAATCGACCGACGCCGGTGACCTGTACGCCCGAGAGGGACGAATGGCTACGACGATCCCTACGAGCACGAGCACCGTTCACCGCCCCGTCGGTACCGATCCCATCGAGGAAACGTGCGCGGGGCCCTCTCGATCGGTGACGCGGCCCGGTTCAGTCGTGTGCCCACGACGTATCGGCCGTGCGTGCTCCGACAGCCTGCTCTAGTGACGGACGGTCGACTCGCGGAGACGACCGGTTCGGTGGCACCACGGTCAGATCCGACCAGAGCGCTACCCACGGGTCGCAGGGCTGCCAGGTTTCGGTGACGCGACCGTCCGTGATCCGGACCGCCATCGTCTTCCAGTCGGGGACGGATCTCTCCCGGCGTCCGCTCCCCTCGATGTCGCGAACCGACCACTGACAGTAGACCACGTCGGCGCCACCGGAGACGTTGTCTACATGGTACGAGAGCGAGGGAAACGCCCGCCGTGTGGCTCGAATGTGATCGTTCAGCGCTCGCCGTCCGAGGAGCGTCCCTCGGCTGGTCCCGTAGGCGATATGGTCACCGGCGACCAGATCGTCGATTGTCGTGGAGACCTCCCCGGGCGACCGCGGCTCCGCACACAGTCGGATGAATCTCCGACCGATCCGTTCGTCCGACGTCTTCTGCTCGAGAGTCATGTACGCTGTCTTTCCCCCCTGTCCCGTGAGGCGGTAACACTACTACGAGGGGATTCGACAAATACGTTCGGAGATAATCATTTCTCTCGTTTCACCGAGTGAAGATCCGTTCACCCCGGATCGATCGGAGAGCGTCCGCTCCCGGGGACGACCGTGGATCCTCTCGTACTCGAACCGATCGATCGGCCCTGACACGGAGAGTCCGACCGCGACCGGGCCGGCCACATCGAACTCCGGAGAGGGGCTGACTCGGACCGCTACAGGTACGAGGCCCGAGTACAGAAGCCGGAGACGCGTCGCTCGATCGTCCTCACGGGTACGGGTCGGAACCGTCGAATAGGTTTATGCGGTACAGTGTGATATAGAATACCACTGTGGACATCCGATCGACCTCGGAGATCGAGTTGGACGGGCTGGCGCCGGAGGAGGCGTTCTCGATCCTGGGAAACGAGATGCGACTCGACATCGTTCGGGCCCTGTGGTCGGCCGGTGCGCTGCGGGAGTACGAGGAGGTCGACGACGCCGACGCGACGATCTCGTTCTCGGAGCTCCGGCAGGCGGTGGATATCAGGGACAACGGCCAGTTCAACTACCACCTCTCGAAGCTCGTCCCGCACTTCGTCCGACGGACTGACGGTGGCTACCGGCTGAGCGAACCCGGCAAGCGGATCGCACGAACGGTGGTCGCGACCTCGGGCGGACAGCCCGATCTCTCGGCCGGAGTGCGAACGACCTGTCCGCTGTGTGGTAGCTCCGTCACGGCGGCGTACGACGAGCAGTGGCTCCGCTTTTCGTGCACCGAGTGCGACGGGATGTTCGGGGACGTGGCCCCGGACGGGGCGATCTTCTACGCCGGGTTTCCGGCGGCCGGGCTGAACGGCCGGTCCCCCGACCACGCCCTCGAGGCCGGCCTCTACAGGTGTATGCTGGATCTAGCGTACCTGATGCGCGGTGTCTGTCGCGAGTGTGCGGGTCCGATCGCGTCGTCCGTGTCCGTCTGCGAGAGCCACGACGCGAGCGGGGACGGATCCTGTCTCACGTGTGGTACGCCGTTCGTCGCCTGGGTAACCCTTCGGTGTGAGGGGTGTCGGTTCACCAAGCGGCTGCCGATCGAACTCTGCGTTATGGGGCTGACTCCCGTGATCGGAGCCCTCTACGAAAGGGGGATCGACGTGCTCTCGCCCTCGTTCGGCGACCTCGTCGGCGCGATCGCGACCCTGTTCCGGACCACCGTCACGCACGACCCGCTCCAGGTGACGGTCGCCATCGAGGACGAACTCGACCGGCTGACGCTGACGTTCGACGACGAGATGACGCTCGTGGATACCGACCGCTGACGGCACGGGCGATGACCACGGCCTCCGCTGTCTCGACCAGCCCTCCTCGAGACGCGTGCTGAACCCCGAGTGATCCGCGAGTATCCAGGTCGGGTATGTCGTCTTCGCTGGGGGAGACAGTCGCCACGTGGTGAGGGGCGTGAACGCTTTTCACTCTCGTGTCGGTACTCGCCGCATGAACCTCCTCGCGCTTCTCGACGAACTCCGGGTCCACGCGAAGACCGGCCTCCACTACGCCGAGGATCCGTACGACAGAGAGCGCTACGAACGCATCCTCGACCTCGTCTCGGAGTACTACGGCGAAGCAGTGGACCTGCCACCCGAGGCGGTGAGAGGGCGCTTCGCGGCCGAACTCGGTCATGTTACCCCGAAGGTCGGTGGTGAGGCGACGATCCTGGACGACCAAGAGAGGATCCTGTTGATCGAACGCGCGGACGACCGGACGTGGTGTCTCCCCTGCGGGTGGGTCGATCCCGGGGAGTCGCCGGCCGAGACGGCGGTCAGGGACACGCGTGAGGAAACGGGCCTCGACGTGACCGTGGTCGAACTGCTCGACGTCTACCACCTCCCGCCGGGCGAACAGTTCGGTCCGCACGGACAGATCGCCGTCTGGTACCGGTGTGAACGGGTTGGCGGTGAACTCTCGCTCTCGCGCGAAGGTGACGCGCTCCAGTACTGGGACGTCGAGGACGTCCCGACCTGGCACATGGACCACGAGCGGTTCGCACGGGATGCCGTAGCCGCAATCGCGGATCGGTAGTCGGGACCGAACCGTTTCGGAGCGTGCTCGGTGGCAGCGAGCGGCGAGGGTGTCCGACAACGGGTCCGAACTCCAGATCGGTCAACGATCGACGCCGAGCGCGACGTAGAACGCGTCGTGATCCCCGTCCATCCGCCCGATCAGCTCCTTCGCCCGTGTTCTCGTCTCCTCGGTCACCCGAACGTGGACCATCCCCTCGCCCGGTTGCCCGTAGACGACGCTCGC
>SKWB01000135.1 GCA_007129135.1 Halococcaceae archaeon
CCGAGGGCGAGCGAGACGGCGATCGTCCCGTCATCGATCGTTACCTCGTTGACCAGCCCGAGCGAGACGATGTCGTCGCCGAAATCGGGGTCCTGGACGGCGCGGAGCCGGTCGAGGACGGCCTCTTCGTCCATGGGCTGGCTACTCGCGAGCGGTGAATAAGGGTTCGGAGAGCGCCGCCCGAACGAATAAGTCCGTCGGGCGCTAGCAACTACCACGTACGGCGGCCCCGGTCGCGTCGCCGTAAGGTGGTATCAGATGGAGGACAGGGACGAATCCGAAACGGCTGCCAGCCGGTGGGAGGGGGTGAGAGAGGAGCGTCAGGCCTCGGACGCCGCGGCGCTCGCCGACGACCTCGGGCGGGTACACCTGGAGACGATCGACGACCGACGGTTGCGCGCGCGCGTCGACTCCATCGTCGACCACGACGAGTCGACCGTGCGCGTCTGGTACGAACTCCCGCACGGGGTTCGTGTCTCGGAGGACTTCGAGAAGCCGATCCCGTGGAGCGACCGGTTCGCGTTCGCCCGTCTCGTCGCCGACCTCGGCTACAGCGCGTCGAGCGTGGACTGCATCGAGGGCGAGAGCCTCACGCTCGAGCGGACGGTCGACGACCGCTGGCGGGCGGAGATCCCGCCGAGACACCGACCCGATCCCCACGAGGTCGCCCAGGCGATGGGCGAGACCAGCGCGCTCACGATCGTCGGCCTCGGGACGACGCTGCTCTATCTCGTCTTGCTGTTCGTCGTCGCGCTCGGCAACGCGAGCCTCACCGCCGCGATCGGCACCGTCGTCTTGCTCTGTATCGCGATGGTGCTGCTCGTTCGCGTCCGGTGACGTAACCACGATAGGTTTCCCCACGCCCGATTCCGACCACTCGTTTATCATCGTTCGTTCGAGAGGGACTGGTAGAATGGTGCTCTCGGATTCGTTCGGGCGGGGGGTGACCGGGCTCAGGGTCTCGCTGACCGACCGGTGTAACTTCGACTGCGTCTACTGTCACAACGAGGGACTCGGCGACACCCGTGGGCCGATGGACCCGCAGGACGACGAGATGACGACCGACCAGGTCGTCCGGGTGGTGGAGACCGCGGCGGAGTTCGGCGTCGAGAAGGTGAAGTACACCGGCGGCGAGCCGATGCTCCGCGGGGACCTAGAGGAGATCGTCGAGCGCACGCCCGACTCCATGGAGGTCTCGATGACGACGAACGGATCGTTCCTCCCGGGCCGCGCGGAAGGGCTCGTCGAGGCGGGCCTAGAGCGCGTGAACGTCTCCGCCGACGCGCTCGATCCGGAGGCGTTCGCCGAGATCACCAAGAGCGGGGCGTACGACCGGGTGATCGAGGGGGTCCACGCCGCGGTCGACGCGGGTCTCGACCCGGTGAAACTGAACATGGTCGCCTTCAAGCCGACCGCCGGCTACATCCCGGAGATGGTCGACTACGTCGCCGAGGAGGAGGGCCTCCAGCTCCAGCTCATCCAGTACATGACCGAGATCACCGGCAACGACGAGTGGTCGATCGACATCGGCCGGGTGCACGACTGGCTCGCCGAGCGGGCCGACGAGGTCGAACACCGCGATATGCACCACCGAACCCGGTACTGGATCGGGGAGGGGATGGTCGAGATCGTCGACCCCGTCGAGAACCCGACCTTCTGTGCGAACTGCCACCGGGTGCGGGTCACCCACGACGGCTACTTCAAGGGCTGTCTGAACCGCAACGACGACCTCAAACCGATGGGCGAGATGAGCCGCGCGGAGATCCGCGAGGCGTTCCGGAGGACGGTCGACGAGCGGGTGCCCTTCTACGGCGAGTACATGGTGCGTGACGGCGACGGCGGCTGGGAGATCAACGACCGGTACGTCGACGTCGGCACGGCTCAGTGATACTGTCGGCTGTACGTCGTTGAAGATTCTCGCCAGTACGGGATGGAGAGAACCTCCACATAGGGACAGCCGACGGTATGAGTCGGTGTCTCGAGATCACGGCGTCTCGTAGTGGTCGTTGCGAGTCGCTCGGGTATCGACCGCCCGACGTCGGGCGAGCGAACCGGTAAAGGGTCGCGACGATCAGTAGCAAGTCGCCTCCGGGTCGTTCCGGAGACGCCACCCGTCGGGTTGCCGGCGGAGACACTGACGCCGGAACCCGACACCCACTCTCGCGGTGGTTCAGTCGTAGGTCCGACGCCCGATCCCGTAGAGGGGGAATCGGCGGTGGGGTGAAGTGGTGGGTTACGGAGCGAAGCGCGTCCCGTCGCCGAAAAGCGTCCTTACGCGAGGGTAACCCGCTCCCGTAACCGCCCCCTTCGCGCGCGTTTATGAGTCCGCTCCGGTTCGACCGTCGTGTGGGACGACCAGCCGGATCCCGTGGCGGATCGGACGCGTCGGTGGCCTCGACCCCGGGGGCCGCCGGAGCCGACCCCGAGGAGGACCCCCGCCTCCAGTCACGGTACGTCCGGCGGATCGACCCAGACGACCGGGCACCGATCGTCCTCGTCGGCGTGGTCCACGACCACCCGGCGAGCGCGTATCGGGTCCGCTCGGTCGTCGGCCGTCTCGACCCTGACGTGCTCGCGCTCGAACTCCCCCCGCTCGCCGTTCCCCTCTATCGGCTCTACGCCGATCCCGGTGTCGGCCCCGACTTCGGTGGCGAGATGAGCGCGGCGCTCGCGGCGGGCGAGAACGCCCGTCCGGTCGGGATCGACGGCCCCAGCCGCCGGTTCTACCGGCACCTCGCGGCAGCGGTCGGTCGCGTTCGCCCCCGTCCGAAGACCGCCCTCTCGGTCCTCTCGGAGACGCTCTCGGCGTCGGCACACGCGATCACCTGCGCGGCCGCCCGCCGTATCTGCGAGCGCACCCCCCTCCTGATCCGCGTCGGTGCCCCCCGACGCTACCGTTGCAGCCCCGCTGACACCCCCTCCAGACAGGCCCACGACGAGGACCGGCAGGTGCGTGCCGCCCGCGCGCTCGCCACCTCGACCCACGCCCCCGCCAGAGACCTGCGGGACGGGACCCGCGACGCCTGCATGGCCGACGCCATCCTCGACATCGATCCCGGAGACCGCGTCGTCGCCGTCGTCGGCGTCGCCCACCTCGACCCGCTCTCGGCCCGCCTACGCGCCGCCTAACCGCGTTTGGATCCTCTTTCCCGTCTCGCGGCCCGCCCCGAACGCCTCGCTGACGCGGCCCTTCCCCACCAACCAGTCGCCCGTGCAGTAGAGTCCCGCCCCCTCCGCGTCGGTCAGTGCCGACCGGTCGACCGCTCCTTCCGGAATCGCGTACCGCCAGCCCTGGTGGTCCGTCCAGTCGGGCGACGCGAGGCGGTCGTCCCCGAGCAAGCCGGCGACGAGCCTCGCGGCCTCCGCGCACACCTCCTCCCTCGCCCCGTCGTAGTGCGCTTCCGACCACTCGCCGCCCATCTGACAGATCAGCAGGCTCTCTCCCTCCGGGACGTGCCCGGGCTTGCACTCCTCGCGCGAGAGCCAGCCGATCTCGTGGTCCTTGTCGGTGTTCACGAGCGCGTAGTAGGGGAGGTCGAGCGCGAACGGGTAGTGGAGCACCGCAGTCAGGACCGTCCTGAAGGGGACCGCCGAGACGGCGTCGTGGAGGCGCTCTCTGAGCGGGTCGTCCCAGTCGGCGTTCGCGAGCAACGTCGCGGTCTGCGGCGCGGGCGGCGTGAGCACGAGCGCGTCGAACGGCCCCCACTCGCCCCCCTCGGTGTCCGCCACCGTCCACGTCCCGTCCTCCCCGCGTGCGAGCGACTCCACGCGCGTCTCCGTCCGCATCTCCGCCTCACAGTTCGCCGCCAGCCGTTTCGCGAACCCCGTGATCCCCCGCTCGTAGGTGAGCTTCCTGCCGTCCTCGCCGTGGCCCGGCTCGATCTCCCCCTCGTGGTCGAAGACCCAGACCGGCCCCTCGACGTCGACCAGGCCCTCGGTGCCGAGCCCCTCGATAAGGGGGAGGAGGTCGTCGTCGGGATCGAGGTCGATGTAGTTCGCGCCGTGGTCGTACCGACAGCCGTTCTTCCTTCGGGTGGCGGCACGGCCGCTCACGCCACGTGACTTCTCTACGATCGTGACCTCGGCGTCGCCGTCGAGTTCGCGGGCACACGCGATCCCGGCGACCCCCGCCCCGACGATACCGACTCGTGGGTCCATGGGAGTACGTAGGAGGGAGGCGGCTAAACCGTGCGGGCGTTCGGGGGATCGGTGTGCTTAAGTACGAGACAGGGGTACGTGGAGGTGCATACTGCAGGGGACCGCCCCCGAGTCCGCGAGGGCGCAAGTACTGAGAGCGTGTCGTGGTAGCCAAGCCTGGCCCAAGGCGCAGGGTTGCTAACTCTGTGGCGTACAGCCTCCGGGGTTCAAATCCCCGCCGCGACGTCAGCAATCGGCTCAGAGAGACACAATGAGCGAGGAAGAACACACACAGGACGAATCGGAGGACGGAGAGGACCTCCGCTACTTCATCCGGATCGGACGGATCGACCTCGACGGGACGAAGTCCGTCGAGCGTTCGCTCTCCGGGATGAACGGTATCGGCCGTCGGACGGCGCGCATCATCGCCGACAAGGCGGACGTCGACCCGAAGGCGACGTTCGGCGCGCTGCCCGACGAGGAGATCGAGCGGGTGATCGAGCGGGTCGAGGGCTTCGCCGAGGACAACCCCGACTGGCTCACCAACCACCGAAACCGTTTTTACACCGGTGAGGCCACCCACGAGATCGGAAACGACCTCGAACTCACCCGCCAGCAGGACGTCAACCGGCTCCAGATGATCCGTTCCTACAGGGGAATCCGCCACCAGCGCGGGCAGAAGGTCCGCGGACAGCGGACCCGTTCGACCGGTCGGTCCGAGGGGACCGTCGGCGTGAACGTCGAGGCGATCCGAGAGGAGCGCGAAGAGGAAGCCGCGGGGGATGACGAGTAATGGCGCTCGGACGCAACACGAAGTTCTACGAGACGCCGAACCACCCGTGGCAGGGCGAGCGTATCGCCGGCGAGCACTCGCTGGTCGGCCGCTACGGCCTGAAGAACAAAGAGGAGCTCTGGCGTGCGGAGTCCGAACTGCGCTCGATGCGCCGCGAGGCCCGCCGGCTGATCGGTGAGGCCCAGGGCGACCTCGACGAGGCGACGGAGGCGGGCGAGCCGTTCCTCTCCCGGCTCCGGCGGCTCGGCATCCTTTCCGAGAGCGAGGGACTCGACGACGTCCTCGCGCTCGAGGTGACCGACATCCTCGAACGGCGACTGCAGACGGTCGCCTACCGGAAGGGGCTGGCGAGCACGCCGAAACAGGCGCGTCAGTTCATCGTCCACGGCCACGTCACGGTCGACGGCCGCCGCGTTCGCGTCCCGTCGTACACCGTCCCGACCGCCGAACAGGACCTCGTCTCCTTCGACGAGACGAGCGCGCTCGCTGACGACCTTCACCCGGAGCGGGCGGAGGGTCAGTCATGAGCGCCGAGGACGTCTGGGGCGTCGCGCATATCCACGCCTCGTTCAACAACACGATCATCACCGTCACGGACCAGACCGGGGCGGAGACGATCGCGAAATCGAGCGGCGGCTCGGTCGTGAAACAGAACCGCGACGAGGCGTCGCCGTACGCGGCGATGCAGATGGCCGAACGCGTCGCCGAGGAGGTGAAAGCGGCGGGGATCGAGAAGGTCCACGTCCGCGTCCGCGGACCGGGGGGCAACCAGCAGCGCAACCCCGGACCGGGCGCGCAGGCGGCGATCCGCGCGCTCGCCCGCGCCGGCCTCGAGATCGGCCGGATCGAGGACGTCACGCCGGTACCACACGACGGCTGTCGCGCACCGAAGAGCGCTGGGTTCTAGCATGACCGGACTCGACGTCGAGGTGGTAGAAGACGGCGACCGCTCGATGCGGTTTCTCGTGCGCGGGATCACCCCCGCCTACGCCAACGGGATCCGCCGGGCGATGATCGCGGACGTCCCGACGTTCGCGATCGACACCGTCCGGGTCATCGAGAACTCCTCGGTGATGTTCAACGAGCAGATCTCGCTCCGGCTGGGGCTGGTCCCGCTCACGACGCCGGTCGGCGAGTTCGAGGAGGGCGACACCGTCACCCTCGCGCTCGACGTCTCGGGACCGGGAACGGCCTACTCGGGCGATCTGGTGAGCGCCGAGGCGATGGTCGAGCCCGCAGAGCAGAACGTCCCGATCATCCAGCTGAAAGACGGCCAGCGCCTCGAACTCGAGGCCGACGCCGTCCTCGGCCGCGGGAAGTCCCACGCCAAACACCAGGGCGGCGTCTCGGTCGGCTACCGACACCTCCAGCGCGTGGAGGTAGTGGGCGACCTGGAGGAGTTCGCCGTGGACGAACCGCGGATCGTCCGCGGGGTCATCGAGGACGACGGCGAACTGATCCCGACGAGCGAGTTCGACCACGACCTCCGCAACCGCTACCCCGGAAAGGAGCTCTCGGTCGAGGACGTGCCGAACGCGTTCGTCTTCCACGTCGAGACCGACGGCTCGTTCGAGGCCGAGACGCTCGTCGACAGCGCGGCCTCGTCGATCGGCGACCGAGCGGCCGAACTACACGACGCGATCCAACTGTAACAGATGAGACCTTCAGACCACACCGCGTCCGCCGGCAGGGGCCACCGACCGCGGAGAGCCGTGCGGACCGAAACTGGTTTGAAGGGGCGACGAGTAGCACAGCGCGCCGACTACCCATCGTGCAGGGATAGCCAAGTCTGGCCAACGGCGCGGCGTTCAGGGCGCCGTCTCGTAGGAGTCCGCAGGTTCAAATCCTGCTCCCTGCACTCCATTCTCACAACTCGAGAGGAACAATGAGCACGACGAATCCGAGGCTGCAGAGTCTCATCGCCGAACTGAAGTCGGTGTCCCGCGACTCGGGCGCCGACGTCTGGAGCGACATCGCAGCCCGCTTAGAGAAACCACGCCGGAACCACGCCGAGGTCAACCTCGGGCGTATCGAACGGTACGCCAACGGGGCCGAGACCGTCGTCGTTCCGGGGAAGGTGCTCGGAAGCGGTGTACTACAGACCGACGTCACCGTCGCCGCCGTCGACTTCTCCCGGAGCGCCGAGACGAAGATCGAGGCGGCGAACGGCCAGGTGAAGCGGCTGGAACAGGCCGTCGAGGAGAACCCCGACGGATCGAACATCAGGGTGATCACATGAGCGAGCGAAGCGAGCGAGTGGGAGTACGCCAGAACGACGTTCTGGAGGTAATCGCATGAGCAGCGTCTCAGGCGCTGAGTTCGAGGTCGACCGCGTGATCGACGCGCGCGACTGCATCGTCGGCCGCGTGGCGAGCTACGTCGCGCAGGCGGCGCTCGACGGCGAGCGGATCGCCGTCGTGAACGCCGAACACGCGGTGATCACCGGCAACCGGGACGACGTCCTCTCGGTCTACCAGAAGCGCGCGGAGATCGGCTCCGACCAGGGACCGGCCTACCCGAAGCGACCGGACGGCATCCTGAAGCGGTCGGTCCGCGGGATGATCCCGTACAAGAAGAAACACGGCCGAGAGGCCCTGGAGAACGTCCGCGTCTACGTCGGCAACCCGTACGACGAGGACGGTGAGCTCCTCGAGGACACGTCGCTGGATCGGCTCTCGAACATCAAGTTCGTCTCGCTCGGCGAGGTCGCAGAACAGGTGGGTGCTAACGTCACATGGTAACGAACACGAGCGGCAAGAAGAAGACGGCGGTCGCGCGCGCGACGGCCCGAGACGGCACCGGTCGGGTTCGGGTGAACTCGGTTCCGATCGAACTGGTCGAGCCGGAGATCGCCCGGCTGAAGATGCTCGAACCGTTCCGCATCGTCGACGACGTCCGCGACGCGGTCGACCTCGACGTCCAGGTCGAAGGTGGCGGCTTCTCCGGGCAGGCCGACGCGGTGCGGACGGCCATCGCACGCGCGCTGGTCCAGCACACGAACGACGCCGAACTCCGCGACGCCTACATGGAGTTCGACCGGTCGCTGCTGGTCAACGACATCAGGCAGACGGAGTCGAAGAAGTGGGGCGGACCGGGCGCGAGAGCACGCTACCAGAAGTCCTACCGGTGATCTCGTCATGATGGTACCTGTCCGGTGTTTCACGTGCGGGAAGGTCGTCGGCGAGCACTGGGAGGCCTTTTCGGCCAGACGAGAGGAGGGCGAAGACCCCGCCGAGGTGCTCGACGACCTCGGCGTGAACCGACACTGCTGTCGGCGGATGCTCGTCTCGCACACCGACCTCGTCGACGTCGTCTCACCCTACCAATGACACAGCGCCAACGGTTCAACCGGTACGAGAAGGCACGCATCCTCGGAGCACGCGCGTTACAGGTCTCGTACGGCGCACCGGTGCTGATCGAGACCGACGAGCGCGAGCCGATCCTGATCGCCGCCGAGGAGTACGACGCGGGGGTCCTCCCGTTCACCGTCAGACGGGGTGGGCCAGCGTGACGCTGATCGAGTCCGTTCGACTCAGGGAGATCCTCGACTCGCGGGGCAACCCCACCGTGGAGGCGGACGTCCTCACCGAGAGCGGCGGGTTCGGCCGTGCGGCCGCACCCTCCGGCGCCTCCACCGGGGAGTTCGAGGCGATCGAACTCGACGCGAGGGAGGCGATCGCGAGGGCGAGAGAGGAGGCCGTCCCCAGACTCGTCGGCGAGGTCTACGCCGGCGACCAGCGCTCGGTCGACGACGCGCTCGCCGCCGCCGACGGCACCGAGAACTACTCGGGAATCGGCGCGAACAGCGCCGTCGCGATCAGCATGGCCGCGGCGAAGGCGGGCGCCGACGCGCTCGGCGCCCCGCTCTACCAGCATCTGGGTGGGGCGTTCCGCGGTCGGAACTTCCCGATCCCGTTCGGGAACGTGATCGGCGGGGGCGAACACGCCGCCGACGCGACCGACATCCAGGAGTTCCTCTCGGTGCCGATCGGCGCGCCGAGCGTGGCCGACGCCGTGTTCGCGAACGCGCTCGTCCACGGCACCGTCGGCGACCTGCTCGAAGCGCGGGACACGCCCGCCGGGAAGGGCGACGAGGGTGCCTGGGCGCCGGCGATCCCGGACGCGGAGGCGTTCGAGATCGTCGAGGAAGCGACGGACGCCGTAGAGGACGAGGTCGGCTTCGAGATCGGCTTCGGCCTCGACGTCGCCGCCTCCGAGTTCTACGATCCAGATACCGAGGTCTACGAGTACAGCGACACCGAGCGTGACCGCGAGGAACAGGTGGCGTATCTCGCCGACCTCGTCGACGAGTACGGCCTGCTCTACGTCGAGGACCCGCTCGAGGAGAACGATTACGAGGGCTTTTCGACCCTCACCGAGCGGGTTGGCGACCGGACGCTCGTCTGTGGCGACGACCTGTTCGTCACGAACACCGAGCGACTCGCCCGCGGGATCGAGGTCGACGCGGCCAACAGCATCCTGATCAAACCGAACCAGATCGGGACGCTCTCCGATACCGTCGACGCGATCGAACTCGCGGTCGAGAACGGCTACGAGACGGTGATCTCACACCGTTCGGGCGAGACCGAGGACACGACGATCGCACACCTCGCCGTGGCGACCGGCGCCGGCTACATCAAGACCGGCGCGGTCGGCGGCGAGCGAACCGCGAAACTGAACGAACTGATCCGCATCGCGGACGACGCACTATGAGCGACAATCAAGACGGACTCGACGCGGCCGCAGAGGAGATCGACGAGGAGCCCGAGCCCGAAGCGGGCGCGGACCCCGAGGTCGATCCCGAGGCGGACGTGCGAGACGACGACGCAGCAGAGCCCGCCGAGGCCGAGGAGGCCGAGGCAGAGCCAGAGCCCGAAACCGAGACGGCCGAGGAAGACGAGCCAACCGGCCCGGCGTTCGACGAGGACGTCATGCCGGACGAGGAGGCGGACCTCCTGATCCCCGTCGAGGAGTATCTGGGCGCCGGCGTCCACATCGGGACCCAGCAGAAGACGAAGGACATGGAGCGGTTCATCCACCGCGTCAGGACCGACGGTCTCTACGTTCTCGACGTCTCCCAGACCGACGACCGGATCCAGGTGGCGGCGAACTTCCTCGCGAACTACGCGCCCGAACAGATCCTCGTCACCTCCTCGCGCCAGTACGGTCGGTTCCCGGCCGAGACGTTCGCCGACGTGATCGGCGCGCAGGCGCGCACCGGGCGATTCATCCCCGGTACCCTGACGAACCCGGCCTACGAGGGCTACATCGAGCCGGACGTCGTGGTCGTCACCGACCCGATTGGCGACGCGCAGGCGGTCACCGAGGCGATCACGGTCGGCATCCCCGTGATCGCGATGTGTGACTCGAACAACCAGACCTCGAACGTCGACCTGGTCGTCCCGACGAACAACAAGGGGCGAAAGGCGCTGTCGGTGGTCTACTGGCTGCTCGCCAACGAGACGCTCGACCGCCGCGGGACCGACACGGTCTACGCGCTCGAAGAGTTCGAGACCGAGATCTGAGACAGCCGTTTTCTCGCGTAGACGGTCGCAGCGACGATCCAGACGAGTCCCACTCCCACCAGCAGCGTCTCCCCGACGAGCGCTCCGGCTCCGATCGAGGCGAAGCCGGTTGGGAACGCGGTGAGCAGCACGATCCGGGGGAACGGGTCGAGGGACGCGAACCGATCTCCGAGGCTCATACTCCCCCGTTCGATCCGGACCGACGAGTCCGTTTCCGTTCGGAAGTCCGTAGCTTCAAACCCGCCCGCGTCCAACCCGGGACGATGGGTAACGCCGCATTCAGGGAGCTCGCGTCGATCGAGACCGTCCCGTTCGACGAGCTGCGGGGATCGACGGTCGCGATCGACGCGCACAACTGGCTCTACCGGTATCTGACGACGACGGTGAAGTGGACCTCCTCGGAGGCGTACACGACCGACGACGGCGAGGAGGTAGCGAACCTGATCGGGGTGGTGAAGGGGCTGCCCAAGCTCTTCGAGAACGACCTCAGCCCGGTGATGGTCTTCGACGGCGCGGTGACCGACCTGAAGGCCGCGGAGGTCGAAGAGCGCCGCGCGGCGCGCAAGGAAGCCGAGATGGAGCTCGAGCGTGCTCGCGAACGGGGCGACACGGTCGCGGCCTCCCGGCTCGAATCGCGTACCCAGCGGCTCACACCCACCATCCAGGAGACGACGCGCGAACTCCTCTCGCTCCTCTCGGTGCCGATCGTCGAGGCCCCCGCGGAGGGCGAGGCACAGACCGCACGGATGGCGAAGAGCGGTCGGGTGGACTACGCCGGCACCGAGGACTACGACGCGCTCCTGTTCGGCTCGCCGAGGACGCTCCGCGGACTGACCAGCAGCGGCGACCCGGAGCTGATGGACCTAGAGGGGACGCTCTCGGAGCTCGATCTCGATCTCGAGGGGCTGATCGACGTCGGCATCCTCTGTGGCACCGACTTCAACGAGGGCATCTCCGGGGTGGGCCCGAAGACCGCGCTGAAGGAGATCCGCGAACACGGCGACCTCTGGAGCGTCCTCGAGGCACGGGGGGAGACGATCGAGAACGCCGAGACGGTTCGCGCCCTCTTTCTCGACCCGCCCGTGACCGAGGAGTACGAGATCGATCCGAGCGGATCGCCGGACGTCTCCGCGGCTCGGGAGTACGTCGCGGAGTGGGGGATCCCCGAGGAGGAGGTCGCCCGCGGCTTCGAGCGGATCGAGGAGGCGACGACGCAGACCGGCCTGGACAGCTGGACCTGAACACGTTTTTGAGCACACTCCGCGAAGGAGAGGTATGGACCCGAGCGAGGTCGAGGCCCTGATCGAATCGGAACTCGACGCCCAGGCGGAGGTACGGAGAGCCCGCGGCGAGCACGACGACGACCACCTCACGGCGGTCGTCGTCTCGCCCGCCTTCGAGGGCGAGAGCCTCGTCGCCCAGCACCAGCTCGTCTACGAGGCGCTCGGCGAGCACATGACCCGGGACATCCACGCGCTCGAACTGAAGACCTACACGCCCGAGGAGTACGAGGCGTAGTACGGCGCGGTCGGGGCCGACGTCGGGCGTGATTCAGTAGCTTTTACCCCGATCCCGGAGAGGTGAGTGGTATGACCGAGGAGTTCCGGACCGAACGCGACAGCCTGGGCGAGATGGAGGTCCCCGCCGAGGCCTACTGGGGGGCACAGACACAGCGGGCGGTGGAGAACTTCCCGATCTCCGGGATCGAGTTCGACCGCCGGTTCGTCCGCGCGCTCGGCG
>SKWB01000111.1 GCA_007129135.1 Halococcaceae archaeon
CGAACGGATCCTCGGCGAGGCGCTCTCGGGCTACGACCGCGACTGGCCGGTCGTCGCGACGAAGGTCTACAACCCGATGGACGAGGGCAACCCGAACGCACGCGGGCTCTCGCGGAAGGCGATCGAACAGGAGCTCTCGAACTCGCTGGATCGACTCGATATGGAGACGATCGACCTCTACCAGATCCACCGCTACGACGAGACCACGCCGATCGAGGAGACGCTCGGCGCCCTCGACGACGCGGTCAGGCGAGGGAAGGTGAGATACGTCGGCGCGAGTTCGATGTGGGCCTACCAGTTCGCCGACGCGCTCGCGACGAGCAGGTATCTCGGCCTCGACCGGTTCGTCTCGATGCAGAACCACTACAACCTCGTCTACCGCGAGGAAGAGCGCGAGATGCTGCCGCTCTGTCGCGAGGAGGGGATCGGCGTGATCCCGTGGAGCCCGCTCGCCCGTGGGTATCTCGCCCGCCCGGACGACGAGATAGACGCCACGACGCGCGGGAGCACGGAAGAACACATGTATCGGCATCCGTACCGCGAGGGTGGCGGGGTGGAGATCAACGAACGGGTCGAGGAGCTGGCGGCGGAGGAGGACGCGACGATGGCACAGATCGGCCTCGCGTGGCTGCTCTCGAAGGAGGTCGTCGACGCGCCGATCGTCGGAACGACGAGCGTCGAACACTTAGAGCAGGCCGTCGAGGCGCTCGAGATCGACCTCTCGGCGAGCGACATCGAGTACCTCGAGGAACCGTACGAGCCGGTTCGCGTCTCCGGTCACGACTGAGGTTCGGCTCGCGACGGTTCCGTTCCGAGCGCGGTCTGTGCGTGGGTGTGGTGGTAGAACTCGATCACGGGGGTCTCCTCCCGTTCACCGGGGTCGAGACAGACCCGCCGGTAGCGCTCGTTCGCCAGCAGGTTCACCATCAGGCCGCCCTCGTGGACCGACACCGAGTCGAACGCCCGACCGCAGACGGGGCACTCGCCGTCCATGGTCGTGTGAGGTGTGCGAGCGTGATAACCCGCTCCGTTCGCCCGACACGGGGGAACACTGTTAGTAGCTCCGAACGTACAACGGACATGAGCGCGGCAGACCCCCAGCCGATCGTGACCTTCCCCGAGGCGCTCTCGACCCGGGAGGGCTGGCTCGAACCCTTTCCCTGGTACGACCGGATGCGACGCGAGTCGCCGGTTCGCTACGACGACGACCGGGAGGTGTGGGACGTCTTCAGCTACGACGGGGTGAAATCGGTGCTCTCGGACGACGACGCCTTCTCGGTCGACCCGATGAACCTCCCCGAAGAGCGCACGACGGAGATGGAGGAGTCGCCGATGACCGAGACGATGCTCTTCACCGACCCGCCGGACCACCGTCGGCTCCGTGCGGTCGCCGAGAGCGAGTTCCGCCCGAACGCCGTCGCCGACCTGGAGCCGGCGATCAGACGCATCACCCAGGAACGCGTCGAGGAGGCGGTCTCCGAGGGCGAGTTCGACTTCGTCGCCGACCTCGCGTACCCGGTACCGGTGATCGTCATCGCGGAGCTGCTCGGCGTCCCGCCGGAGGACCGAGACCGGTTCAAGTCGTGGTCGGACACGCTCGTCGCGCGCCCCGACGAGGAGACCAGGGAGGCGTTCAGACGACTCCAGCGCGAGCAGGAGCAGGCACTGGAGGAGCTCCAGGAGTACTTCGTGGAGATGATCGAACGCCGTCGGACCGACCCGCGCGACGACCTCATCACGACCGTCGTCCACGACGAGGGGGCCGCGCTCACCGAGCGCGAACTGCTCGGCTTCTGTATGTTGTTGCTCGTCGCGGGCAACATCACCACGACGAACCTGCTCTCGAACGCGATGCGCTGTCTGGAGGGGCGTCCGGAGCCGATCGGCCGGATCGCGGAGGACGGGACGGCGAGGAGCCGCACTATCGAGGAGGTGCTCCGATACCGCTCGCCGGTCCAGGCCTTCTTCCGGGTCGCGAAGGCCGAGGCCGACCTCGGGGGGCAGACGGTCACGCCCGGCGAGGGGATCGTCGCGTGGATCGGCTCGGCCAACCGCGACCCCGCGACGTTCGACGAGCCCGAGGAGTTCGACCCGACGCGCTCGCCGAACCAGCACGTCGCGTTCGGCCACGGCACGCACTACTGTCTGGGCGCGCCGCTCGCGCGACTGGAGGCGTCGGTCGTGCTCTCGGAACTGTTCGACCGGATCGACGGCTTCGAGATCGTGGACGAGGAGCTCCAGCCGGTGCGCAGTTCGTTCATCTACGGGGTGGAGTCGCTCCCGATCGCCGTCGAGTGAACCGGATCGCTTTTTCGCCTCGCCCCCGTCTCCCGAGCCATGACAGTCGAGACGGTCGACGACGCACGGGCGAAGGCGAGGGATGCTCTCGAGGTCGCGGGCTACGACGACGTCTCGCTGACCGACGATCCGTACCAGCAGACGGCGACGTGGGTGGTCCCCGCCGAGGCCGACGGCGAGCAGGTGAACGTCCACGTCAGCGAGAACGGAGAGTGCGAGATCGCCGAGATCGACGAGTAGCTACCGGAACCGACCGAGCACTCGGTACTCCTCGTGGGGGTCGTAGTTCGCGAACGCGAGGCTGTTGGTCATCACCGAGACCGACGAGCCGGCCATCGCGAGCCCCGCGAGCGCGGGGTTGAGCAGGCCGAGCGAGGCGATCGGGATCAGCGTCACGTTGTAGGCGAACGCCCAGAAGAGGTTCTGGCGCACCTTCGTGATCGTCGCCTCGGAGATCCGGATCGCCTTCAGCACGTCCGCCGGGTCGTCGCGCATCAGCGTGACGTCGGCGGACTCGATCGCCACGTCGGTGCCCGATCCGATCGCGACGCCGACGTGCGCTGCGGTGAGCGCGGGCGCGTCGTTCACGCCGTCGCCGACCATCATGGCCCGCGCCCCCTCTCGCTGGATCGACTCGATCTCGTCGGCCTTGTCCCCAGGCAGGACCTCCGACCGGACTTCCTCCTCGTCGATCCCGACCTCGCGGGCGACCGCCCTCGCCGTCCGGTCGTTGTCCCCGGTGAGCATCACGACCCGGAGACCCCTCTCGCGAAGCGTTCCGACCGTCTCCTTGGCGCTCTCTCTCACCGTGTCGGCGCTCGCGACCACCCCGAGAAGCTCCCCGTCACGGGTGACGAGCATCGCGGTCTTGCCCTCGCGCTCGAGGCGCTCCATCGTCCCCTCGACCGGCGCGGGGTCGATCCCCGTCTCGCGCAGGAGCCTCCGGTTGCCGACGAGCACCTCGCTCCCCCCG
>SKWB01000214.1 GCA_007129135.1 Halococcaceae archaeon
ACGATCCGACCCTGGTTCGTGTTCTGGAGGCCGTACAGCGACCCGCCGGGCTGGGACGGCTCGGCCAGGTCGTGCGTCGGCATGGTGAGCGCGGCGGCCGTGTAGGCCTTGTTCCGCGAGATGTCGATCGACGCGAGCCACGCGTCGTCCATCCGATGCTGTGCGACGAGGTTGCCCTCGGAGTTCGCGACCGTGATCACCATCGGGGTGTCGATCGCCATCGCTCGCCGTTCGGCGGCCGCGATGACCTCCTTCGCCACGTCGAGCGATACGGTGCCGATCGTCGGAGCGGTCGTACTGGGACTCCGTGGTTTGTCTGTGATTCCCATCTCGGGGTGTCAGTGGGCGCCGTGAGGGAATAGCGTCACCCGATGACCCGTTTTCACAACGTGGAATCCGAACCCGTCTCCCGGGGGAGGACCGGAATCGACCTAAAATGTTGTAATGAAAATATGTATATTAAAACGAGGCAACGGTTATATTTCTTTCGTGCGTACCAGTATCATGGGGGAGCACAGCACGCCGCTAGAGGAAATCAAGTTCCTGGCGGACTCGGACTACCGGAGCGCCGTCCTCGCCAGGCTGAACGAGGGCCCCTCTACCCGGGCAGACCTGCGCAGGGAGACGGGCGCCTCGTCGGCGACGCTCTGTCGTGTTCTGCGTGCGTTCGAGACACGGGACTGGATCCATCGGACGGACCGGGGCTACGAACTCACCCCGTTCGGTGCGTTCGTCGCGGCCGGGTTCGGCGACCTCCTCCGACGGATGGAGGTCGAGGGCAAACTGAGCGGCATCTGGCGGGAGGTGCCTGCCACGCTGCTCGCGCTCGAACCCGACTGGATCGCGGACGCGTCGATCACGCTGCCGACCCGGCAGGACCCGTTCACACCGATGGATCGAGCGGCGGAGCTAGTGGACGGCACCGCTCGGTCGAGGCTGCTCACGCACGCGCTTCTCGAGCCGTGTCTCGTTGCACACCGTCACGGGATCACGGCCGGGAGCCACCGGTTCGAAGCCGTCGTCACGGGGGACGTCGTCCGGGCGCTGGCCGCGAGCACACACGCCCAGTGGATCGGAACCGCCCTGTCGACGGATCGGTTCGAGGTGTACGTCACCGACGGCGACGTCCCGCACGTCGTCGGTATCAACGACGACGCCGTCTACTTCGGGATCGCCGACGAACGGGGGGCTCCGCTCGCGCTGATCGAAACGGACGACGGGACGGTCCTCGACTGGGCGGCGTCGACGTTCGAGAGCTACCGTCGCGACGCGGTGACCCTCACTCCGGACGGGTTCTCGCCCCACCGTGAGACGGACGGATCGAACGTACGGAGGGCCCGGGGCCCCGAGACGGTCACCTCGGATCTGGATCACGCCGATCGAGGCCCGTTATACACCCGCTAACCACGGTGTAACCGTGACAAAACCTCTCCGATAGCCAGAACTGTTATACGGGGCTACCGAGTACGCCGGAGCGATGACACTCGTGACCCGCCTCCGGTCTGCGCTCTCCGACGCGAACGACGACCGCTTCTCGGAGTGTCGTGACTGCGGGACGACGATCGATCCGCTCGACGAGGCCTGTCCGGTCTGTGAGTCGACCGAGATCGCCCGTTACGAGCTGGAGTAGACCGGTCGATTTCCGTACGGTTTTAGGCTCGCGTCGAGATGTGCGGATATGGACGAACCGAACATCCTGATCCTCGGGCCGCCCGGTGCCGGTAAGGGCACACAGAGCACACGACTCGCCGCCGAGTACGGCGTCGACCACGTCTCGACGGGTGACATGCTCAGACAGAACAAGGAGATGGAGACGCCCTACGGTACCCCTGGCGAGTACATGGACGCGGGCGAACTCGTCCCGGACGAGGTGATGGAGGCGGTCGTCGAGGAGGCGCTGGGCGACGCCCGCGGCTTCGTCCTCGACGGCTATCCCCGGACCGACGATCAGGCGGCCTTCCTCGCGGGGATCGCAGACCTCGACGTGATCTTGCACCTCGAGGTCGACCGCGAGGAGCTGGTTCGCCGGCTGACCGGCCGCCGGGTCGACCCGGAGACGGGCGAGAACTACCACACGGAGTTCGACATGCCCGAGGACGAGGCGGTGGCCGAGCGGTTGATCCAGCGCGAGGACGACCGGGAGGACGTGGTGCGCGAGCGACTGCGCGTCTTCGACGAGAACACGGCTCCGGTGATCGAGTTCTACAGCGACCGCGAGGAGTTCGTCACGGTCGACGGCGAGGGCTCGCCGGAGGAGGTCTGGGAGCGGATCCGCGATGCGGTCGAGTCCACCGCGTGATACGGACCACTGTACCGGTCGTTCAGAGGAGACCACGACCCGTCTTCGGTCTCCCCGGAGCTGACGTACAGCGGACCGTCCCCGTGGGTCGGGATTGAAAGGTTGATACCGGGGGACCTCCTCTCACCGACCAATGGGACGGACAGCGGAGAAGGCCACGGCCCTCATGGAGGAGGACACGGCGATGGCCGACGCCCTCGCGACGGTCCTTCGGGCCGCCGACGAGAGCGGGGAGGTCGCCTGGGTCGACGTGAAGTCGGAGATCACGAGCGGGCAGTGGGGACGGATCATCCAGACCGGGATCCTGACCGAGGGGTCGGAGGGGTTCGTCGTGCGCGACGTCGACGAGGTCCGAACCGCGGTCGAGGAGTCCGGACACACCTCCCAGTCGACGACCGCTCGCGAGGCCGAGGAGGCCGCACGCGACGACGAGGAGGACACGAGCTGGACACAGTGGGACAAGGCGGCGGGGCTCACGACCGTCCTGCTGTTCGTCGGCTACTGGTGGAACCCGGCGCGTGACCTCGTGGGCGGGACGATGGACGTCCTGATCGGACCGATAGACGCCGTCGTCCCCTTCTACGCGACGATCCTCGTCCTCGCGCTGGTGACCGGCCTCTACTCCGCGCTCTTGCAGGCGAACCTGATGGACACCTCGGTGATGGGCGAACACCAGGAGAAGATGAAGGGCCTCCAGGAGCGCCGGAAGAAGGCCAAAGAGCGCGACGACGAGGAGGAGCTGGATCGGATCCAGGAGGAGCAGATGGAGATGATGGGCGACCAGATCGAGGTGTTCAAGGCGCAGTTCCGCCCGATGGTCTGGATCATGCTCTTCACCATCCCCGTCTTCCTCTGGCTCTACTGGCGTGTGTTCGACAACCCGGGGGGGCTCACCGAGGCCGGCCAGATCGTCTTCCCGATCGCCGGCGAGCTCGAAAACGGCTGGCGGACCGGCGT
>SKWB01000015.1 GCA_007129135.1 Halococcaceae archaeon
GGCGCTGGGGGATGAAGTTCGACCGCCAGCGAAAGACCAACCAGTTCCTCGGGGGCAAGGCGTTCGAGATCGTCAACAACGACGACCCCGCCAACGCCTTCCTCCAGGAGTCGAACTCGCTAGCCGACCAGAAGGCGGTGATCACGCACGTCGAGGCCCACGCCGACTTCTTCGCGAACAACCGCTGGTTCGGGCTGTTCACCGACGCGCGCGGGAGCGCCGGCGTCGACGCCGCCGCGATGCTCTCGGCGCACGCCCGACGGATCGAGTCGTTCATCGACGACCCCGAGATCGACCGGAACGAGGTCGAGCGGTTCATCGACGACGTCCTCTGTGTCCAGGACGTGATCGACCAGCACGCGGCGTTCTCGCGGGACCTCGACGTCGAAGGTACGGAGCTCGACCCCGCGGACATCGAGGCCGCCCTCGACGGGCTCGGGCTCTCCCAGGACGTCAGACACGAGGTGTTCGACGAGGAGTGGCTCGACCGTCACCGCGAGGACGAGGGAACCGGGACGTTCCCCGAGGAGCCGGTCGCCGACCTGCTCGCCTTCCTCCGGGAGTACGGGAAGCGCTACGACGAGGAGTCGGGGCGGGCGACCGAGTTCGAGCCGTGGCAGCGCGAGACGATCGAACTGCTCAGACGCGAGTCGTACTACTTCGCCGGCCAGCGGATGACGAAGGTGATGAACGAGGGCTGGGCGGCCTACTGGGAGTCGATGATGATGGGCGAGGAGGGCTTCGCCGAGGCCGACGAGTTCCTCTCCTACGCGGATCACCAGGCCCGCGTGCTCGGCTCGCCCGGGCTCAACCCCTACAAGCTCGGAAAGGAGCTCTGGGAGTACCTCGAGAACGCGACCAACCGCCGGGAGGTGATCGACACGCTGCTCCGCGTCGAGGGCGTCACCTGGCGGAACTTCCACGACGTGGTCGACGTCGATTCGGTGCTCACGACGCTCTCGCCACCCGAGGCGATCGCCCGGATCGGCTCCGATAGCCTCCCCGGGCTGCACGAGGTCGACGAGGCGCTCGTCGATCACGAGGCGCTGGCGCGTGCGGAGTCCGGGGAGATCGACGTCGATCGCTACCCGTGGAAGGTGCTCACCTACGAGGGGCTGGCGGCCCGCCACTACTCGCTCGTGAAACCTCAGAACCGCGGCTTCCTCAAGCGGACCAGACAGTCGGAGCTAGAGCGGATCGGCCGCTACATCGTCGACGATGCCCGCTACGCGAGCGTCGAGGAGGCGCTCTCGGAGGTCGACCACGCCGCGGGCTGGGACCGGATGTACGAGGTGCGCGAGGGCCACAACGACGTGACGTTCGTCGACGAGTTCCTCACCCAGGAGTTCGTCGACGAGAACCACTACTTCACCTACGAGTACGCCCACGCGACGAACGACTACCGCGCGACCTCGACCGACTACGAGGACGTCAAGAAGAAGCTGCTGTTACAGTTCACCAACTTCGGGAAACCGACGATCCGCGTCCACGACGCGAACTACGAGAACCGGAACGAACTGCTCTTGGGCCACCGGTACAACGGCATCGCCCTCGACGTCGAGCAGGCGAGACAGACGCTCAAACGCCTGTTCGAGCTCTGGGGGCGGCCGGTGAACCTGATGACGATCGTGAAGGAGCTCTCCGAGAAGGACGTGGAGGTCGCCAGGCGGCGAAACCGCGAGCCCGAGCCGACCGAACGGGGGATCATCCTCCGCTACGACGGGACGAACTTCGACGTCGCGGACCTCGCGGAGGACCTGGTGGCCGAGATCGAGGCCGACGACATCGACTACGACACCCGGCCGGCCGAGTGGCTCGCCTGAGAACGCACTTTTCTCCCCCCGACACGTAGCCCCGGTATGCCACGGGCGATCACCGCCGAGAAGCTCCGACAGCTCCAGGACGGCGACGAGCCGTTCTCGCTCGTCGACACCCGCGCGTCGGAATCGTACGAGGGCTGGCGCGTCGCCGGCGCGATCAACTTCCGTCACACCCCCGATCACGAGTTCGACGCCGAGGCCTTCGAGGCCGAGACGGGTCTCACCCCGGAGGAGGAGGTGATCACGATCTGTGCGAAGGGGAAGTCCTCGTCGTCGCTCGCGAACGCGCTCGCCGACGCGGGCTACGAGAACGTCTCGTTCGTCCAGGACGGAATGGAGGGCTGGAGCCGGATCTACGAGGTCACCGTCGTCCCGACCCACGAGCCGGATATCGAGATCATCCAGGTACAACGGCGCGCGAAGGGCTGTCTCGGCTACGTCGTCGGCTGCGCCTCCGCCGGTGAAGCCGCGGTGATCGACCCGACACGACACACCGAGGAGTTCGCCAACGTGGCCGCGGACGCCGGCTACGAGATCACCCACGTCCTCGATACGCACGTCCACGCCGACCACATCTCCGGCGGCCGAGCGCTCGCCGAGGAGACCGGGGCGAGCTACCACCTGGGTGAACGGGCGACCGATCGCGAGGTCGCCTACGAGTTCGGGTCCCTGGGGCGGAACGAGGTCGTCACCGTCGGTTCGATCCCGATCAAGGCGCTGTACACGCCGGGACACACGAGCGAGATGGTGAGCTACCTCGTGGCCGACGAGGCGGTCTGCACGGGCGATACGCTGTTCGTCGATTCGGTCGGGCGGACCGAACTCCAGTTCGGCGACGGCGAGGCACGCGAGGGCGCGGCGCTGCTCTACGACTCGCTCCACGCCACGCTGCTCGCCCTGCCCGACTCGGTCGCGCTCCTTCCAGGACACTTCTCCGTGAGCGAGGCCGGTGAGTACGGCGTGGTCTCTCCGGGCGAGCCGATCGCGGTGACGATCGGTGACGTCCGTACCGGCCTCGGCCTGCTCGAACTGGAGCGGGAGGCGTTCGTCGAGGCGATCACCGCTCGGCTCCCCGAGAAGCCGCCGAACTACGAGCGGGTGATCCAGATCAACACCGGTCGGCGCGAGGTGAGCGACGGCCAGGAGGCGATCGAGCTCGAACTCGGCCCGAACCGGTGTGCGGCGACGAGCGACTGACCCAGCCGGTGCGGTCGGTCCGGACGGGGCCGTTCCGCGTGATGGAGTCGTTACCGCCAGGTGGAGGTGAGCGATCGCCCCTCCAACCGACTCTACGAGCGGATCACGGGTCGGCCGGGTCGGGTTCCCGATCGACCACGACCCGCGGCTCGTACCGGTAGAGGAGGTCCCCGTCCGCGACGAAGAACGCCTCCCGCTCCCGGTCCTCGATCACTCGACGGTCGCAGTCGATCGCCA
>SKWB01000155.1 GCA_007129135.1 Halococcaceae archaeon
AGGACACCACGCTGTCGGACGACGGAACGGAGGACGAGCGGGCGACGAGCACGACGGAGGCGGGCGGGCCGGCCCCGGACGTGGCACGGCTCGGTCGCGACGTGGAGGACCTGCGCTCGGAGCTCGCCTCCTTCGAGGGGCGAGTCGAACAGCGCACCGTCACCCGCGAGGAGGTCGAGAGCGACCTCAGACGCTACGTCAGACGGCGGATGCGGCGGGGCCACGCGACCGGCTGGGGCCCCTATCTGGTGTTGCTCTACGGCACGGCGATGACTCTGGGGGCCTTCTACTTCCTGGCCGGCGGCTGGGCGATCGCGGCGATGCTCGTGGTCTGGCTCTCGACGCTCGGGCTCTACGTAATGATGGTGCTCGTCGGCACCGGCCTCAACGCCGTCGGCTACCCCGGCCGCCTGCGCGAGGCCGTGCGGATGTGGCGCGGGGAGTGATACCGTCGGCTGGACGTCGTTCGAGAGTATCGCATCCCCGTAGTGCCCAGAACCGTCACAGGGCTACAGCCGACAGCATGAGCCGCTCGTAAACCCGAAGTCCCCGGACCGCGAACGGGAACCGGTATGCGCGGGTCCGGTGCGGTCGAGACCCTGCAGTCGGCGCTGCCCGAGCCCGCGCTCTCGCTCCTGGGGGTCGTCACCGTCCTGGGTGACCTGCCCGTGCTCGTCGGGGCCGCCTGCCTCGCCCTCGTCGGCCTCGACCGGGAGCGCGGCGCCTACGTCTTCGCGGTGATCCTGGGCGGTCTCGCGCTGCTCGCGGGACTCAAGGCGACGCTCGCGCTTCCCCGACCCGACCCCACGCTGCACCTGATCGAGACGGCCAGCACCGGCTTCCCGAGCGGACACGCACTCGGGACGACCGTCGTCTACGGTACCCTCGCGCTCGTGATCGATCGAGGGGGCTCGCGACGACGACGCCTCGCGGTCGCCGGGGCCGTCGTCGCGCTCGTCTCGCTCTCGCGGGTCGCCCTCGGCGTCCACTATCCCGCCGACGTGGTCGTCGGCGTCCTCCTCGGTATCGCGTACCTGCTCGCCGCCGACCGCCTCACCGGCCGCGAACCCTCGTCGGCGTTCCGGCTCGCGGCGGCGCTCGCCGTCTGCGGGTTCGTCCTCGGAACCGTCACCGGACCGACGCCGTACGCCGAGGTCGTCGCGGGGATAGCGCTCGACCGCGACGCGACGGCGACCCTCGGCGCGACGGTCGGGGGGCTCGCGGCCTGGCGAGCGATCGAGCGAGGCTCACCTGGGAGCACGCTCGTGGCCGTCGTCCTGATCGCAGCGGGCCTCGTCGGCTACGCTTCGGATCCACACGTGGTCCTCAGGGGACTGGCAGCCGCCGCGGGCACCGCTGGCCTCGTCCTCGCCGCCGACCGCTGGCATCGCTCGGAGGGGGAGTCGGGGAAATGGTGAGCGCGAAAGGATCCGGTCGTGGCGCGTGCGTCCGATCAGAACGTCTCGAGGTACCGGTCGAGCTCCCACTGCGAGACCTCGACGATGTACTCGCCGTACTCCTCGCGTTTCGCCTCGATGAACTTCGGGCCGACGTGCTCGCCGAGCGCGTCGAGAACGGTCTCGTCGGCCTCCAGGGCGTCGATCGCCTCGCCGAGGTTGCCCGGCAGCGTCTCGATGCCGTACTCCTCGCGCTTGGCCTCGTCGAACTCGTAGATGTTCTCGCGGATCGGTTCGGGGCACTCGAGGCCCGCCTCCATCCCTTCGAGGCCGGCGTGGATGAGCGCGGCGAACGCGAGGTAGGGGTTGCACGACGGGTCGGGGAAGCGTGCCTCGATCCGGCTCGCCGCCGGGATGCGGGCGGCCGGCTTCCGGATCAGCGCCGAGCGGTTGCGGTCGGACCACGCGACGTAGACGGGCGCTTCGTAGCCCGGGACGAGCCGCTTGTAGCTGTTGACCGTGGGGTTCGAGACCGCCGTGATCGCCGGCGCGTGTTCGAGGATCCCCGCGAGGAACGACTTCGCCTCGCCGCTCAGGTTGAACTCGTCGTCGTCGTCGTGGAACGCGTTCTCGCCGTCCTCGCTCATCAGCGAGATGTGGGTGTGCATCCCCGAGCCGTTTATTCGCGCGATCGGCTTGGGCATGAACGTCGCGTGCAGGTCGTGTTCGGCGGCGATCGCGCGGACGACCGTCCGGAACGTCGCCACGTTGTCCGCCGTCGCGAGCGCGTCGTCGTAGGTGAAGTTGATCTCGTACTGGCCCTCCGCGACCTCGTGGTGGCTGGCTTCGATCTCGAAGCCCATCGACTCGAGCCCGTAGACGATGTCCCGGCGGACGTCGCTCGCGAGGTCCTTGGGCGCGAGGTCGAAGTAGCCGCCGACGTCCGCGGTCGTGGTGGTCGCACGACCATCCTCGTCCTCCCGGAACATGAAGAACTCCGGTTCGGGCGCGCAGTTGACCGTATAGCCCATCTCCGCGGCGCGCTCGAGCGCCTGTTTCAGGACGTGTCGCGGATCGCCCGCGAACGGCTCGCCGGTCGACGTATCGATCACGTCACAGATCAGCCGCGCGGCCGATCCGGTCTCGCTGCGCCGCCACGGCAGGACCGCGAACGTCTCCGGGTCCGGCTTGAGCCGCATGTCCGACTCCTGGATCCGGACGAACCCCTCGATCGAGGAGCCGTCGAAGTAGATCCCCTCGGTGAGCGCCTTCTCGGCCTGGCTGGCCGGGATAGAGACGTTCTTCACCACGCCCAGTATGTCGGTGAACTGCAGCCGCAGGAAGTTCACGTCCTCCTCGTCGATCTGTTCCAGTACGCTCTCTTCCGCCGCTGTCAGGTTTCCGTCTGCCATCTGTCTCACTCACTACTGCGAGAGGCTACCACTAAAGCCCTATCCATCTACGCAATTATTCCCTTTCGGAGCTAGAACTGGATATTCATAAAGTTCTAATGGGAGGAGTGTCTCCTGAGGGGTGATGACGTACGAAAATCTGGACTCGAAGCTAGTGAATGCGCTGTTAGACGACGGCCGGGCGAGCCTGCGGAGCCTCGCGGAGGAGCTCGACGTCTCGGTGACGACCGTCTCGAACCACCTCTCGGACCTCGAGGAGGAGGGGGCCATCGAGGGCTACACTCCGAAGGTGAACTACGACACCCTCGGCTACGACGTCACCGCGATCCTCCACCTGAAAGTCGAGGGTAGTGCCTTAGAGGACGTCACCGAACGGCTCCGGGAGGAGCGCCAGATGATCAGCGTCTACGAGGTCACCGGCGACTACGACGTCGTCGCCATCGGGAAGTACCCCGACACGGACGGGATGAACGACCAGATCAAGTCACTGCTCTCGGACCCGAACATCCTGGCGAGCAACACGAGCGTCGTCCTCAACGCGCCCGTCGAGAACCGGCAGTTCGAACTCGACGTCCCCGAGGAGTGACCGGGGCCGCGTGCCGTGAGCGTCCTCGCCGTGACGAGTCGGGAACGGGGTGACCGCGTCGTCCTCGAAGCCGCCGGTCGGGCCGACGAGCACGGTGGCGACCTCCACGTCCTCTACGTGCTCGACCTCGGCTGGTTCGCCAGGCTCGAACTCGGGCTCGCCGAGCGGGTCGGTATTCCCGTCGGTAGGGGGGTGATCGAAGGGGTCTGTGCGCGGATCGCCGACGGCGCGGCCCGCGACCTCGTCGACGAGTACGAGGCGGTCGGTCGCGTCGGCGATCCGGTCACGGAGGCCGTCACGTACGCCGACCGTATCGGTGCCCGGTGTGTCGTCGTCGACGGCCAGAGCGCGCCCTGGAGCGACCGGAGCGTCCTCGAGGCGGGCGTGCACGGGATCCCGGTCGTTCCGGTCTACTGATACGGATCGCTGTACCCGTCACCCGCTCGGACCGGGAGGTGGGGACCGATCTCGATACTACTGACGGACAGCAGTCCGTACAACGGGGCCACGGCTCGCCGATGGACGCGAAAGAAACCGTCGGTCGTGAACGGTCGGTGAGGCGGAGCGGTTCGTGGCGTCGGGGGACGGGTGCTGGCCGAACTTACATCGCGCCGCCCATGCCACCCATACCGCCCATACCGCCCATTCCGCCCATGCCGCCGCCCATTCCGCCCATGTCCATGTCATCGTCGTCGCCGCCGTCGTCGGAGACGGCGAGGTCGCCCGCGGCGATCACGTCGTCGATGCGCAGGATCATGACGGCAGCCTCGGTGGCCGACTCGAGCGCCTGGGTCTTCACGCGCAGCGGCTCGAAGACGCCCTCCTCGCCCATGTCGACCACGTCGCCGGTGTAGGCGTCGAGGCCGTCGGCGGCGTCGCCGCCGGAGTGCTGGCTCCGGAGCTCGACCAGCGAGTCGATGGGGTCGAGGCCGGCGTTCTCCGCGAGCGTGCGCGGGATCACTTCGAGCGCGTCGGCGAACGCCTCGACGGCGAGCTGCTCGCGGCCGCCCACGGAGTCGGCGAACTCGCGCAGCGAGAGTGCAAGCTGTACCTCGGGAGCGCCGCCGCCGGGCAGCACCTTGCCGTCCTCGAGCGTGACGCGAACGACGCCGAGGGAGTCCTCGACGGCGCGCTCGACCTCGTCGACGACGTGGTCGGTGCCGCCGCGCAGCACGATCGTGACGGATTTGGCGTCCTCGACGTCCTCGACGAAGATGCGCTGGTCGCCGCCGATGTCCTTCTGGGCGACGCTACCGGCGTAGCCGAGGTCCTCTTCGGTGAGGTCGGAGACGTCGCTGACGACGCGGGCACCGGTCGCACGTGCGAGACGCTTCAGGTCGGACTTCTTCGCGCGGCGGACGGCGATGATGCCCTCCTTCGCGAGGAAGTGCTGGGCCATGTCGTCGATGCCCTTCTTGACGAAGACGACGTCCGCGCCGGCGTCTTTGATCTCGTCGACCATCTCGCGCAGCTGGTTCTCCTCCTGGTCGAGGAACTGCTGGAGCTGACTCGGGTCGGTGACGTTCACCTCCGCGTCGATCTCGGTCTCTTTGACCTCGAGCGGCGCGTCGATCAGCGCGACGTTCGCCTCCTCGACGAAGTAGGGCATGTTCTCGTCGACGCGCTCCTTGTCGACGATGACGCCCTCGATCAGCTCGGACTCGTCGATCGAGCCGCCGACGACCTTCTCGATCTTCACGTTCTCGGTGTCGATGTCGTCCTCGTCGGCGACCGCGCGGACGGCGTCGACGACGAGTTCCGCGAGTAGCTCCTTCGCGCTCTCGGCACCCTTGCCCGTCATCGCCGTCGCGGCGAGCTGTCGGAGCACTTCGGTGTCCTCGACGTCGACCTCGATCGACTCCGCTTCGAGCACCTCCTTCGCGTGGGCGGCGGCCTGTCGGTAGCCCTGTGCGAGCGTCGTGGGGTGGATCTCCTGCTCGAGCAGGTCCTCGGCCTGCTTCAGCAGCTCGCCCGCGACGACGACCGCGCTCGTCGTCCCGTCGGCGACCTCGTCCTCCTGGGTCTCCGAGACCTCGACGATCATGTTCGCCGCCGGGTGCTCGATGTCCATCTTCGAGAGGATCGTCACGCCGTCGTTGGTGACGACGACGCTCCCGCCGGAGTCGACGAGCATCTTGTCCATCCCTTTCGGGCCGAGCGTGGTGCGTACGGCCTCCGCGACCGCCTTGCCCGCCGTGATGTTCATCGACTGGGCGTCCCGCCCGGTCGCCCGCTGGCTGTCCTCCCCGAGGATGATCATCGGCTGCCCCTGCATTCGCTGTGACATAATCACCTACCGATTGATTGTCGTTCTATATAAAAGAATCGGAATTGGTCGGTCAGCTCGCTCGATCCCCTGCTAGACAGGCTGTGACAGACGCGTCGGATCCGTTTATATACTGAATCAGCCAGTGAACCGGTGCGTCGAGAACTGCTCGCGTTTCCGCTCGTTGTGCTTGCGTTCGAGAAACGAGTAGACGGTGCCGTGTGGGGCGCCGTCGAGCAGCATCTCGGCCGCCTCGCGCGCCGTCTGGACCTCCTCCGGGAGGCCGATGATCCCGAACGTCGAGCCGTAGACGACGACCGTCGCCCCCGAGAGCTGTTCCATCAGCTCTCGGGTCCGACCGTCCTTGCCGATGAGCCGTCCCTTCTTCCGTTTCCGGTCGTTGGCGTTTCGCGAGTAGGCGTCGATGTCGACGAGATCGAACATCCGGAGTTCGTCCTCGAGGAGCGTCAGCGCGTCCTCGGGGGGAAAGCCGCGTCCGATCGCCTTCACGATCTCGGGGCCGTTGAGCCCCAGAATCGGATCGCCGACGCTCTCCACTCGGACCGACCCGCTCTCCGAGTCGACGTCGAGACGGACCTCCGCCCGTCGCTCGATCTCTCGCAGCGTCTCGCCGCCCGCACCGATGAGCACGCCGATGCGGTCCTGCGGAATCGTCACGTGCTGCATGGGCTCTCTACCGGACGCGGGCGGTTAAGCGGTTCGGCCGCGTCCGACGGTCGTCGAGAACGAACGCTACGGACGGTACCGACCGTACCGGACGAACGCTGACCGTTCGCCGTGTCGACCGGGGTCGTGGACGAACCGGCTCCCGGTCGGGCGGGGAGGCGCTTGTCGTCACCGCCCTCCGGTGGACCTCCGACGTGCTGATCGTCGTGAGAGCCTCGTCTCGCTGATCCACGGGGGTGAACGACCTCTATGCGTTCTCACACCGCGTCGAGGGCTCCCGAGCCTCGCTTCCGAAACGAGTGGGGAAAAGGATGCTACCTGTCACCATCAACCATATTTATGTACCCGTGTCTCGCACCATGCTCGCGAGGTAAACAATGGTAAGAGAACCAGGCACGATACGAAACAACGAAAACAGATTCGGGGACAGGGTCCGGCGGCGGACGGTGCTGAAGGCGGCCGGGACCGGGCTGGCGGCGACGGGGCTCGCGGGCTGTCTGGGCGACGACGACGACGGCACCGTCACGCTGGGTGCGATGTACATCTTCTCCGGGTTCGCCTCGCTCTACGGCGACGAGGCCGAACGCGGATACGAGATGGCCGTGGAGGAGATCAACGAGAACGGCGGCATCGACGGTCAGGACGTCGAGATCATCGCCCGTGACACCGAGGGGGACGCGGACACGGCGATCCGGCAGATGACGAGCCTGATCGAGGAGGACGGCGTCGACGGGCTGTTCGGTCTCGACAGCAGTGGGGTCGCACAGGCGATGGCACCGCAGGTCGAAGAGCAACAGATCCCGTTGATGGTCACGCACGCGGCGACGCCGTTTCTCACCTCGCCGGAGGGCGAACACGACAACTCGGTCGGCAACGAGTGGGTCTTTCGCAACTGCAACAGCCTCTCGATCGACATGTACGGCGCGGCGCAGGTCGCTTCCGAACTCGACGTCTCCGAGTGGGCGACGATCGGGCCGGACTACGCCTTCGGCTACGAGACGTGGGACTACTTCGAGGCGTTCGCCGAGGGGCTGGGCGTCGACGCGGAGTTCACCGACGAGCAGTACCCGGCGCTCGAGACGAGCGACTTCACGCCGTACATCAGCGCGATCATCGACGCCGAGCCGGAGGGCGTGATCACGCCGCTGTGGGGCGCCGACCTGACGACGTTCCTGGGGCAGGCCGACGAGGCGGGCTGGTTCGACGCGATCGAGTACACGCTGTTCAGCGTCGGTATGGGGACCGACCTCCCGGCCGACGGCTCGCCGCTCCCGGAGGGCCAGCACGCATCGACGCGGTACGATCCGTTCGTGCCCGAGACCGAAGAGAACGAGACGTTCAGGGAGACCTACTACGAGGAGTACGAGACGCTTCCCACCTACAACGCCGAGGGGGCGTACAGGGCGGTCTACCTCTACAAGGAGGCGATCGAGGAGGGCGAGAACGACCCCGACGCGATCCGGGACACGTTCACCGGGATGGACCACAGCGGCCCGGTCGGCGAGTACCAGTTCGCCGAGGAGACGAACCAGGCCGTCGTCCCCGCGATCTGGGGCACGGTCACGGAGGACGCCGAGTGGGAGAGCAACGTCCTCGATCCCGTCGAGGTCCACGAGGTCGACGCCGACGAACTCGACGACCTGCTCGCCGACTCGGAACTCCCGTCGGGGGTGTAGAGCGACACCCCCATGGATCCCAGTCTCACACCGGCGTTCGTGAGCGTCTCCGACGTCGTCATCGGGTTGAGCCTCGGGAGCAGGCTGTTCCTGATCGCGGTCGGGCTGAGCCTCATCTTCGGGGTCCTCGGCGTGCTCAACTTCGCACACGGGGCGTTCTACATGATCGGGGCGTACGTCACCCTCGCCGTGACTAATCAGGTGATCGATAACTTCTGGCTCGCCGTCCTCGCCGGCGCGGTGGCCGTCGGTGCTATCGGCGCGCTCATCGAGATCGGAACGATCAGGCCGCTCTACGAGCGCGCCGAGGGGGAACTCGACCAGCTGATCGTCACGTTCGGGTTCGTGCTCGTCATCCACGAGGCGGTCAGGTTCGTCTGGGGATCCCAGCCCTACTCGATTGACGCCCCGGCCTCGCTCGCGTTCTCGGTCTCGGTCGCCGGCAGCACGTTCAGCGCCTACCGGCTGTTCGTGATCGGTGCCGCGTTCGTCGTCATGGCCGGACTCTGGCTCTTCATCACCAAGACGTACTTCGGGGCGCTCGTCCGCGGGACCTCCTCCGACCGCGAGATGGCGTCGATGCTCGGCGTCGACGTCCCGAAGCTCTACACCGCGGTCTTCTTCCTCGGGAGCTTCCTCGCCGGCCTCGGCGGGGCGCTCTCGGCACCCTTGCAGTCGACCAGCCCGGCGCTCGGCGATCAGGTGATCATCGACGCGTTCATCATCGTCGTGATCGGCGGCCTCGGCTCGATGTTCGGGGCGTTCGTCGGCGCGATGCTCGTCGGGCTGATGCAGGCGATCGGCCCGCAGTTCATCGCCGCCGGTCACATCGCGATCCCCTTCCTCGCGATGGTGATCGTCCTGCTCCTGCGGCCGGAGGGGCTCTTCGGGGGGATCGGCGAATGAGTACCCACGACGGGATCACCGACCGCGTCGGCGCGTTCGGCCGCGAGGCGGTCAGCAACGGCTGGACGACCGAACGGTTCGCCGTGCTCGGGCTGATCGGACTGGTCCTGCTCGCGTTCGGTCCCACGTTCCAGGTCTACCTCTTCACCGAGTTCATGATCATCGCGCTGTTCGCGCTCGCGTTCAACCTGCTCTACGGCTACACCGGGCTGCTCTCGTTCGGGCACGCGATGTTCTACGCGGGCGGGTCCTACGGGATGGCGATCGTCCTCCGGGACGCGAGCCCGTATGTCGCGGAGGTCGTCGGGAGCGGGATCGCCCCGCTCGTGACGTTCGTCCTCGGGGCGCTCGCGGGGGTGAGCCTCGTCCTCCTCATCGCGGTGCCGGTCGGCTGGCTCTCGGTCAGGCTCGAGGAGATCTACTTCGCGCTGATCACCCTCGCGTTCGGGATGCTCGTCTTCTCGGTCATCATCCAGAACCCGGGCGGGCTGACCCGGGGGACCGACGGCGTCATCGTGACCCTGGGGATCACCGAGGTCGCCGGGATGGAGTTCAGACTCGGCGAGCGCCGGACGTACTACTTCCTGACCGCGGCGATCGTCCTCCCCTCGATCTACGCGATCTGGCGCGTGGTCAACTCGCCGTTCGGAACGGTCTGCAAGGCGATCCGCGAGAGCCCGGACCGGGCGGCCGCCCTCGGCGTCGACGTCACCTACCACCGGTGGATGACGTTCGTCGTCTCGGCGGCGTTCGTCGGCGTCGCCGGCGTGCTGATCGCCGGCCTCGCGAACGTCGCCTCGCCGTACCACGCCCACTGGACGACGAGCGCGATCCCCGTCGTCGCGACCGTCATCGGCGGGGCGACCTTCTTCGCCGGACCGATCGTCGGGGCGTTCGTCTTCCTCTACGTCCGGTGGGGGATCAGCCGGTTCCCCGCGCTCGAAGCCCACTGGGAGTTCTTCTTCGGGCTGATGCTGATCGGGACCGTCCTCTACTTCAAGCAGGGGGCCGCCGGCGGGCTGCTCATGCTCCGTGGCTGGCTCGGCGACGTCCGTGCCGCCTACGACCGCGGGGGGACCGACGCGGCGCTCGACTACGCGAAGGAGTCCACGAGCGAACGGCTCGGTCGTGGCGATCGGTCCGCCGAGGAGGAAGGAGGTGATCGCGAGTGACGACCGTTCTCGAGACCGACGGGCTCACCAAGCGCTTCGGCGAACTGACCGCGGTCGACGACGTCACCCTCTCGATCGGGGACGAGGGCGTCACGAGCATCATCGGGCCGAACGGCGCCGGGAAGACGACCTTCTACAACCTGCTCACCGGCGTGCTCGAACCGACCGTGGGGACGATCCACCTCAGGGAGGAGGGCGAACTCGTCGAGATCACCGACGCGCCGCCGCACGAGGTCGCGAGACGAGGGCTCTCGCGCTCGTACCAGATCACGAACGTCTTCGAGGGGCTCACCGTCAGGGAGAACCTGCAGGTCGCCAGGATCAGCCACGACGGGCGGACGATGGACCTCCGCTCGCGGGCGGCGAGCGACGAGGCGATCAACGAGGAGGTCGACCGCCTGCTCGAACTGATGGGGCTGACGGAGATGGCCGACCGACCCTGCGACGCGCTCAGTCACGGCGAGAAGCGGAGCGTCGAGATCGCGCTCGCGCTGGCGATCGAGCCGACGGTCTTCCTGCTCGACGAGCCGACCGCGGGGATGAACGCGACCGAGGCCCGCGAGATCGTCTCGCTGGTGAAACAGCTCGACGAGGAGCTCGCGGCGACGTTCGTCGTCACCGAGCACAACATGGACGTCGTCCGGGACGTCTCGGACCGGATCGTCGTCCTCGCCGACGGCGCCGTCCTCGCCGACGGCGACCCGGAGGCGGTCCTGACCGACGAGCGCGTCACCGAGGCGTATCTCGGGAGTGAGGCCGCATGACGGTGCTCGAGGTCGACGGGATCGACACCTACTACGGCAACAGTCACGTCCTGCACGACGTCTCGCTGGAGCTGACGGAGGGGGAGGTCGTGGCACTGCTCGGGCGGAACGGCGCGGGGAAGACGACGACGATGCGCTCGATCGTGGGGACGACCCCGCCACGACGCGGGCGGATCGCCTAGCGCGGCGAGGAGCTCGTCTCGCGCTCGCCGGACGAGATCAACCGTCTCGGGCTCGCGCTCGTGCCCGAGGACAGACGCGTCTTCCCCACGCTGACCGTTCACGAGAACCTCACGCTCGCGCACACGCTCGCGGCGGATCCCCGTCCGATCGAGGAGATGTACGAGCTGTTCCCGATCCTCGACGACCTGCGGCGGAACCGGGGGCGGAACCTGAGCGGGGGCGAACAGCAGATGCTCTCGGTGGCGCGGGCGCTCGTCCAGCGCCCGTCGGTGTTGCTGCTCGACGAGCCGACCGAGGGGCTCGCGCCGGTGATCGTCGACGACCTGCGCGAGATGCTCCGGGACGTCGTCTCCGAGGACGTGACCGTGCTGCTCTCGGAGCAGAACGTCGCCTTCGCGTTCGCGCTCGCCTCGCGCGCCTACGTGATCGACACGGGCTCGATCGCCTTCGAGGGGACGATCGAGGAGCTACAGGGCCGCGACGAACTCCTCGAACGGTACCTCGCGGTCTCGCCGGAGGAGGTCCGGTGAGATGACCGAGCGTCCGACGAGCCGGTTCGACCTCAGCGACCGCGTCGCGGTCGTCACCGGCGGCGGCCGCGGCATCGGCCGGGCGATCGCGCTGGGGCTGGCCGACGCGGGTGCAACGGTCGTCCCGACCGCGAGGAGCGAAGCGGAGGTCGAGGCCGTGGCCGAGACGATCCGCGATCGGGGCGGTCGAGCGCTCGCGGTGACGACCGACCTCGGGGATCGAGACGGGATCGACGCGCTGTTCGAGCGCACGGCCGAGGAGTTCGGCGGCGTCGACTGCGTCGTGAACAACGCGGGTGCGAACCCCGAGAGCGCGCTCGGGACCCCCGAACGGGTCGAAGAAGGGGGATACGACCTCGTCATGGACGTGAACCTCCGGGGGGCGTTTCGGTGTGCGACGGCGGCGGCGGAGCAGTTGCGAGAGCGCGGCGGCTCGGTCGTGAACG
>SKWB01000066.1 GCA_007129135.1 Halococcaceae archaeon
CCGTAGCCCGCGGCGATCCCGACGGCCGCGACCGGCGCGAGGATCCCGGCGAACTCGCCACCGAGGCGGTGCAGCCCGATCGCCTGCGCCGGGTTCTCGGCACCGCTCGTGAGCAGGACCGTCCCCGCGGTGTAGTAGAGGCCGACGCCGGCTCCGAGCGCGAGGACGGTGCCAGCGAAGACCGCGACCGACGGCGAACCCGCGAGGACGAGCGCGCCGATCCCCGCGACCGCGACGGCGAGCAGGACGACACGACGCTCGCCGATCCGGTCGCAGAGCGCGCCGCTCGGGAGCTGTGCGAGCGCGTAGGCGACCCACATCCCGGTGAGCGCCGCACCGATGGTACCCGAGGAGGTCGAAAAGGTCTCCGTGATCGCGGGGACGAGCGCGCCGATCGCGACCTGTCCGACCCGCGTCGCGAAGTACGCGAGCACACAGGCCGAGAGCAGCGTCCACCGGTAGCGCCAGTGGGGGCCCGCCATCCGTTCGGCCGTCTCGCCGTCGTGGTATATAGACCCGCCCGTCGCCGGCTACCGGCTCGGGTCCTCGTCGACGGCGGCGGGGTCGAGCTCTCTCCCCTCGTTGTACTCGTTTCTACCGCCGGCTTCGCCGCTCAGCTCGCCGTAGACCGCCTCGCGGACCTCGGCCTCGCTCTCGTAGCGCTCGTCGGGCAGCCGGTCGAGCACGTCGCCGAGCGTCTCCGTCTCGTTCGCCAGGTCGATCTCCTGGGTGCCGTACTCCTCGGCGATCTCCTCGCTCGTCGTCGGGTAGTTCCCCGCCGAGAACGTCCGTGCCGCGAGGTCGTCCACGACGTCCTCGACCCGATCCGCCCGCTCGCTCGCGCGCCGTTCGGCGTTCTCGACGACCTCCGGATCGCTCACCGTCTCGTCGTTCTCGCTCATGACGCCACTCCGTCCGTCCCGGGAAAAACGCTTCACCCGGCAGGTGGTAACGGTTGTAGTCTCTTACCGGTGCTCGCCGAACCGGACAGGCGATCACCTGTAAACAAGTTACAACCGTCCTTATGAGTCCGTCACTTCTCGACATCGAGCAGCGCGACCCGTTCGCAGACCAGATCGCAGAGGTCGGCGTCGGTCGCCTCCCGTTCCGCCTCGGTGATCCCGAAGTAGGACGCGATCAGCTCCGGGTCAGCGTCCTCGGCCACCGGTTGGTCGGTCGGTTCGACCAACCCCGAGAGCGCCTCGACCGCCCCGGCCTCGTCTTCGCCGTCTATCACCAGCACCGCCCGCTTCTCGTCCTCCCGAACGCCGATCTCCAGCGCCTGGTCGATCTGTCGCCTGCCCGCGGCGTAGAGCAGGATCTCGATCGCCCGGTCGTCGGCGACGTTCTCGCCCCTCGAAAACGCACGGTTCGCGAGCGCGACGGCGCGTTCGAGGTGACGTTCGGAGGCGACATACCGTGGTGAGAACGCCCCGATCGCACAGCCGTGGTCCTCGCCGACCTCGCCCAGTCTGGCGACGAACGTATCGAGATCGTCGATCCCCGTCTCGCAGGCGACCGCCTCCATCAGAAGTCACCGAGCCCGGTCTGTGGGTCGGGCTCGCCCCGCTCGGACTCCGGTAGCTCGGGTATCTCCGCCTCGCTCACGTCCGAGAGCGACGGATCGGGATGGCCGGCGTTCTCGAGGATCGACTCGGTCGTCTTCCGCCGACCACGCAGTGCGCGCAGGACCTCCTCCTTCTCCGCCGAACGGATCGCTTCGGGCGAGCGGAAGCCGGCGTCGTGGAGCCGACGGGCGCGCTTTCGACCGACGCCGCGGATACCCGTGAGGTCGAGGAGTTCGCCCCGGACGCCGTGCTCGGCTCGCACCCGCGCCTCGGTGATCGCCTCGACCGTCTCGACGCCGAGGCCGAGTTCGATCGCCAGCCGTTCGGCGGCCCCGAGCAGCCAGGTGGCGGTCTCGACCTTCCCCCGGATGTCACCGGGTCCGACTCGATACCGGTCGGTGATCCGGTCCTCGTCGACCTCGTCGGCCCAGTCCTCGATCAGCCGGGCGGTCTTGAGCGCCGAGAGCCAGTCCTCGAACCGGTCGGCCTCGAACTCGCTCGGCATCTCGCCGACGAACTCCCGTTCGCGCTCGTAGGCGACCTCGGTGTAGCGCTGCTGGTCGCCCGAGCGGAGGTAGAGCTCCCACATGTCGGGCGTGCGCGCCGCGAGGTGGTAGAGACCGAGCGCAGTGGGCGAGTCGGCCTCGCGCAGCCCGTCGATCATCTCCGCGGCGCTCATCGGGTCGAGGTAGAGCCTGGAGACCGTGTGGCCGATCGGGGTCGCCTTCAGCCGGACACCACCACGGGCGTTGCCGTCCTCGATCCGCTCCAGGAACTCGTTTCGTTCGAGGTACTGGATCACCCGGTCGGTCACGCCCTCCAGGTGTCTCGCGTCCTCGGACTGGGTGGCGTAGAGCGTCCGGTCGAGGAACTCGCGCAGACCCGCGGACGAGTCGGCGAAGCCGGAGGCGACGGTGGCGAGGACGTGGGTCCTGAGCGCCGGTTCGGCGGCGAGCTTCGATCGCACCGGCTCGGGATCGGCCCAGATGTACCTATCGAAGAGCTCCTCGAGTTCGTCGTGGCCGGAGGCGAGCAGCACCGCCTCACCGTATGGGTCGAGCCCCGGACGGCCCGCCCGCCCGCACATCTGGTGGACCTCGAGAGTGGCCAATGGAGCCATTCCACCGACGCTCCCGTCGTAGCGCTGCCAGTCGCGGACGATCACCCTCCGACTCGGGGTGTTCACGCCCGCCGCGAGCGTCGGCGTCGCGCTGATCGCCTTTATGAGTCGCGCTCGAAACGCCTCCTCGACGAGCGATCGGTGTTCGCGGGCGAGTCCGGCGTGGTGAAAGGCCGCGCCGCGTTCGATACAGGCCCCGAGATCGTCGCTGGTCTCGCTGTCGCTCACTCCACGGACCTCGTCGGCGAGCGAGGCGAGCTCCTCACGTTCCTCGGTTCCGAGTTCGGGCCCGACCGCGCTCGCCAGCCGTTTCGCCTCCGCCTCGGCGTTCCGCCGCGAGTTGACGAACACGAGCGACGAGCCGCCCTTCGAGAGCGCGTCGACGACGAGCGCCGCCGTCGGCTTCCGGTCGGAGGGCACCCGGAACTCCTCTTTCGCGCCGTCGTCGAAGTGGAGCGCGTTCCGGAAGAGCACCCCCGTCCTGAGGTCGATCGGCCGCCAGTCGGAGTCGATCAGCGCGGCGTCGAGCCA
>SKWB01000333.1 GCA_007129135.1 Halococcaceae archaeon
CGGTCGCGCTCTCGCGGTACGGGCGAACCGTCGAGCTGTTCGCGAGGGTCGGTGACGACGAGCACGGTGACGCGGTCGAGGCGAACCTCGAATCCGAGGGCGTCGGCACCGGGGGGATCGAACGCGGACCCGAACCCTCGACCTACTGCATGGTGTTTCGCGACGCTTCGGGCGAGCGGTTCATCGTGACCGGCGGGAGGAGCGCCCGGGAGATCCGCCTCGACGCCGAGGACCGCGAGCGCCTCCGGTCGGCGGAGGTCGTCGTCGGGAACGCGTTCTGCCCCGACCCGGTGAGCCGGGACCTCGCCGCCCTCGCGAGCGAGGGCGTCCGAGTGAGCTTCGACCTGCCGGGGCCGATCGAGGAGCTCGAGGACCGGGGCACAGAACGGGAGACGCTCGACGAGCTGCTCCCGCACCTCTCGCTGTTCGTCTGTGGCGGCGTCGCCGCCGAGTCGTACCTCGGGGTCCGCGGCCCGGAGGCGGTCGACGCGCTCAGGGAGCGCGGCGTTCGGCGCGGGGCGTACACCCGCGGGGAGGAGGGCGCGATCCTCTGGGAGGGTGAGTCGGTCGTCTCGATCCCCGCCTTCGAGGTCGACGTCGTCGACACGACCGGTGCGGGCGACGCCTTCCACGCGGCGCTCGTCCACCGCTGGCTTCTCGCCGGCGAGCCGATGGAGCGGGCGGGTCGGTTCGCCGCCGCGGCCGGGGCGCTGAACTGCACCGAACGGGGCGCTCGGGGCGGGTTCCGGAGCGACGAAGCGATCGAGGCCTTCCTGGCCGAGCGCTCTACCTGACCGTCTCCGCGGCCTCGACCAGCCGTCTCACCCGCTCGGGATCGACCCGGTTCGTCGTCTCGCCGCCCTCTTTCAGCGACGTACCGACGATCACCCCCTCGGCGGTCGAGAGCAGGTCGGCTACCGAGTCGGCGGTGACGCCGCTGCCGACGAGGACGGGGGTACTGAGCCCGTACTCCTGACGCTCTGCGACCGCCCGCTCGACAGCTTCCAGCGAGGTCTCCCTGCCGGTGCCGGAGCCGCTGACGATCACGCCGTCGGCGAGCCCCCTCTCCGCCGTATCGGCGAACTCCTCCGCCGAGAACTCCCCACCTAGCGGCGCGGAGTGTTTCACGTCGAGGTCCGCCAGCAGCGCGACGTCGGCACCGAGACGGTCGCGTAGCCGGGTCGTCTCGTGGGCGGTTCCATGGAGAAGGCCCTGATCGGCGACGCGAACGCCCGTGTGGACGTTCACGCGGACGAAGCCCGCGCCCGTCGCCGCGGCGATCGAGAGCGCCGCCTCGGCGTCGTTCCGGAGCACGTTCACGCCCACCGGGAGCGCGACCGAGTGCGTGATGTCGTCGACGAGCGTCGTCATCGAGGCCACGACGTGTGCGGGCACCGAATCCGGGTAGAAGGGCGCGTCGCCGAAGTTCTCCACCATGATCGCGTCGACACCGCCCTCCGAGAGCGCACGCGCGTCGCGTAGCGCCGCCTCGCGGATCGCGTCGCGGTCGCCCCCGTAGCGCGGCGCGCCGGGCAGCGGATCGAGGTGGACCATGCCGACGATCGGGCGCTCGGCGCCGAAGACCGACTGGAGGTTCATACAGGCGCTTTCGGGGGCGCTCCGTTAACCGTTGTCCTCGCTCGCCTCGTCGAACGCGAGGGTCTTCACCACCACGGGGACCGCCTCCCCGCCACGGAACGGCTCGCCGACGTCGAGGTAGTCGCCCTCGTCCACCCGGAGTTCGTCGATCGCGTGAAGCGGCTGGTCGTTCGCCTCCGCCCCACTGATCGCCCCGGCGAGCGCCTTCGCGCAGTTCTGCCGGGTCACGACCACCGGGACGAGGTCGGCCGGGAGTCCCGATCGTGCGCCCGTGAACGCGGCACCGACGTCCCGGATCCGGTCGTAGCCGAGTGGCCCGACATCCTCGATCGAGAGCACGAGCGCGTCGTGATCCCCGAGGTCGTAGAGCGTCGTCGCCCGCGCGAGCGTCGCTTCGAACGCGGCCCGTAGCTCGGACTCGTTCTCGTACCCGCTCAGGTCGCCCGCCGAGACGACCGGGACGTTCCGAAGCGGGAGGTGTGCGGGATCGACTGCGACCGTCCGCCCGCTGAACGTCGTCGTCTCCGTCCCGGCGCCGATGACCGTCGCCCGGACGTCCTCCGCGAGGTCGAGACGTCGCCATCCCGAGAGCGTGGCGTTCTCCCCGATCGCCCGGGCGAGCGCCGGTCCGAGGTCGCCGTACGCCAGCGGCCCCTCGGGGTCCGACCGGACCAACCGGCCGACACCCCCGGTGAACGCGACGGCATCGATCTCGGCGCGCTCGTCCGGAAGGTCGCCGATCGCCAGCTCCCGCGTAGACTCCGCGAACGGCGGGCCCGAGAGCAGGTCGGCGACCGCCTCGGCCATCGCGTTCGCGAGCGCCCGCCGTTGCCCCTCCTCCACCGGGTCGCCGACCGAGAGCGCGACGTCGTGGCGCTCGGCGATGCGTCGAGCCGGCTCGGAGATCCCCGTCACGACCCCGTCCGGATCGAACCGGACGAGCCGTCCCCCCACGTCGAGACAGCGCGTCCCGTGTACCTCACTCCCCTCGAAGACCGCCACGTTCGTCGTTCCGCCGCCGACGTCGACGTTCGCGACCGTCTCGCCCGTCCGTGCGGCGTGGGCGGCAGCGCCGGAGCCCCGTGCGGCGAGGACGGCTTCGAGCGACGCCCCCGCGATCGCCGCGACGAACGTCCCCGAACCGGCCGCGAGGCGGTGGGCAAGCGGCCCCGCGTTCTCCTTCCGAGCCGTCTCGCCCGTGACGATCACCGCACCCGCGCCGATCCCGTCCGGGGAGACGCCTGCCGCCTCCAGGTCGCACTCGACGAGCGCGACGACCGCGTCGATATCGACCGTCTCGGGGTCGCACAGCGGTGTCTCCCGGATCGGCCCCCGAAAGACCACCTCGCGGTCGGCGATTCGCGGGGCGGCAGCGCCGTCGTACGGGCTCAGCTCGACGCGTAACCGGCTCACGACGGTTTGCGTGGTCGTCGTCCCGACGTCGACGCCGACGCTCGTGATCGTCTCGGCGCGGCCTGCCATGGCGTGGAGTGCGACGGGAGTGGGTTAGCCCTTCTGGAACTCGCGGTCGTCTCCCCCCAGATCGAGCCCGCTCGCCCGCTGTTCGAGCATCTCCGCGAGCAGGTCGGCGATCGCCGCGCCGGCTTCGACCGCCGGCA
>SKWB01000077.1 GCA_007129135.1 Halococcaceae archaeon
GGTAGTAGCCGTCGCAGGTGATCAGGTACTCGCTCTCGGCGGCGTTCATCCGCGTCGCCAGCGCGTCCGCCGAGAAGCCCGCGAACACCACCGAGTGTGGCGCGCCGATACGCGCACACGCCAGCATCGCGATCGGTAGCTCCGGGACCATCGGCATGTACATCGTCACGAGGTCGTCCTCGCCGACGCCGAGCTCTTCCAGCGCCGCGGCGAACTCGTTGACCTCGCGGTGGAGCTCCTCGTAGGTGTACGTGCGCGTCTCGTCGGCCGGCTCGCCGACCCACTCGATCGCGGCCTCGTCACCCCGTCCGGCCTCGAGGTGCCTGTCGAGGCAGTTGTACGAGGCGTTCAGCTCCCCGCCCGTGAACCACTGATAAAAGGGCTCGTTCGAGTCGTCCAGAACGGTGTCGTACTCGGTCTCCCAGTCGAGCAGCGCCGCCGCCTCCTCCCAGCACTCCGGCCACTCCTCCGAAAAGCGCTCGTAGATCGCCGGGTCGCTCACGTTCGCCTGCTCCACGAACGACTCCGGCGGCTCGAACGTGTCCTGTTCGACGAGACGCGCTTCGAGCTCGCCCGACTCCGGTGTGGTGTCCTCTGCCATAGTCCGTTCACTCCATACCGAAGCGATGTACTAAACGTAGGCTCTAGCTGTGCAAAATACGGCGGGACTCCGATACACTATTCCCGTTCGTGTTGGAACGAAAGAGCTGTATATTTTCGTGTATTAGTATCGAAATTAGTTACGATCGACCGTGAAGGTCGGCTCGCCGGCTCGGCTCCGGGAGGCCGACCGGGAAGACGGACCGACCCTAGTCTAGGTCCTCCTCGGGTTCGAAGACCGCTTCAAGGAGCGTTCGCTGGCCCTTCCGGAGGTGGTTGTGGAGCGTCGGGGAGGTGATCCCCATCGCGTCGGCGACCTCCTCCGCGGTGGAGTCACGGGGCCAGTCGAAGTAGCCCCCGAAGTACGCCGCTTCGAGCGACGTCGCCTGCCGGTCGGTCAGGCGGTCGGTCACACGGCTCCCGAACTCGCCGGCGGTCCGGTCGGTCCGTTCGACCTCCCGCTTGCCGACGAACGAGGAGTCCGGGAAGTGAAGCGAGAAGCCGTCGACGAGCGTCCGCACGTCGGCGTCGTACGCGCAGTCGGCGACGATCCGCATGCGCCCGTCGGCCACGGTCGCCTCCCGGACGCTCGCGCCGTACTCGGTGAACGTCAGTGACGGCGACGCTCCCGTGAGCGTGAACTCGAAGAGCGCCGCGTCCGCCCGCTGATCGACGAGTCGCTGGTCGCTCACCCCTGGGGTCTCGACCGCGAGCGAGACGACGTCGGAAGGGGTCGCGTCCTCGACGACGACGTAGGCCAGCAGCGCCGACTCCTCGACGGGGACGATCGAGCGGAGGCGGACGTCACAGCCGAGCGTTCGCGAGAGCGAGACGAGGAACGACCGCTCGTCGGTACACTCCAGTTCGAGTTCGACCACGGTCTCCGAGAGCGCGAGCGTCCGGCGTCTGTGGGTCGCGAGCGCGGCGGCGAGCAGACGGCCGAGGAGTTCGAGGCGGTCGCGCTCCCAGGGTTCGAACGCGTGTCTCGAAGCCACACAGAGCGCACCCTGAACCGTCTCGCCGGAGGTGACCGGGACGACCAACACCTCCTCCCCCTCGATACCCTCCGCGAGGCGACTCCTCCCCTCGCCGAGCACCGCGGCGTACACCCCGGCGAGGGGCTCTACCAGTGACCGGCGGTCGTCGGGATCGATCCCGGAAACGACCGTCGGTTCCGGCCTCCTCGTCGAGAGCGACCGGCCGACGATCCAGGCGTACTCGTACTCGGCCGCGATCCCCTCGCAGGCGTCGGCCTCTATCGCCCTGCGGTCGTCGGCCTCGAAGAGCGCCGCCCCGATCGTCTGGAGGCGTTCGGAGAGCGCGACACGCCGACGGAGCCGGTCGCGTTCGGTGCGGAGCGCGTCCACCCGACGTCGTTCCTCGCTCAGGTCGGTCACCAGCAGCGTCCGCCCGTCTCGCTCCCCGTCGGCGACCTCGATCCGTGCGAAGAGATCGGTTCCGTCCCCCTGTCGGAGCCACCGCTCGGCCGTCGCGCCAGCGGTGGGCGCGAGCAGCTCGGTGCCGACCGCGAGCGTCGAGAGTGGGCGACCGAGCAGCTCCGTCGGTGCGTAGCCGAGCGTCGGTTCGGAGCCGAGACACGTACGGATCGTCCCCCGGTCGTCCGTCACGAGGACGCTCACCCGGTCGCTGTCGTCGATCGCCTCCGTGAGGAGAGCGTCCCCCGCGGGCCGTTCCCGGGGGCGCGGTGTCGTGGCGACGACCTCCGGGTGACGGTCGAAGGCCCGAACCGTCGTCTCGGGCGTCGGTTCCGGCAGCGACGCGTCGAGGGAGTCGAGGCTGCGCCACCCCCCGACGGCTTTCACGGTCCGCGGGTCGACACCGATTTCGCAGAGGAGCGTTTTCGCGAAAAACTTCCGGAGGTCGCGGGAGGAGAGCGTCTCGAACGATTCGTCGCCGGTCAGCGTGGCCGTACGGGCGGCGACGTCGCCGACGAGCATCTGCACCCGCCTGGGCGTGACGTCGAGGATCCGCTCGTCCGCGCCGATCCCCTCCGAGTTCGCGTACCGGTGGATCTCGCGGGCGACCGACGGCGGGACGTACGCGCTCCGCTCGCGCTCCCCGCGTACCGAGAGGAGATACCTCGATGGCTCCGTTCTGACCTCGGAGAGATCCGCCGGAACGACGCGCGTCATCTCGGCGGGCCTGAGCCCGACCTCGCCCGCGAGTCGGCAGACGAGCACCTCGCGGTACGTCTCGGCGCCGTCGAGGAGACGCCGGTACTCCCACCGGGTCGGGTGCCGGGCGTCGGATCGTCCCTCGCCCATGACTGTTTCGGCTAATCACGCCTCGCGAAATAAATCTACCGTCGGCCCCGGTCCGCGGAGCGGATCGACGACTCCCGGGAGGGGCGTTCGCGGAAACGAGTTCGGCGAGGGAAGCCGCGCGAACCCCGTCACTCGCGGTTCGCGCTCTCGATCTCGCCGACGACCTCCGGGTTCCTCAGCGTGCTGGTGTCGCCCAACTCCTCGCCGTTGGCGATGTCCTCGAGCAGTCGGCGCATGATCTTCCCGGATCGCGTCTTCGGCAGCTCCGGCGTGAAGATCACCTCTTCGGGCCGTGCGAACGGCCCGATCGCCCGCTCGA
>SKWB01000018.1 GCA_007129135.1 Halococcaceae archaeon
CCACGCCGTGATCGGCGATCCCGGGACGGTACTCGAGGAGCTCGCGGACCGGCTCGACGAGCGGCTTTCCGAGGACGAGCGTGCTGCGCGGATCGACCGGATCGAGACGGTGCTCGGTCGGGGTGAGAGCGCAGGCGAACACGGCGCGGGAGACGAGAACGGGGGCGGCGACCCGCGCGCATCGAAGGACGATCTCGCGCGGGCGCTCGCGGCGACCGCGGGCGAGGTGCTGCTCGTCAACGAAGGCGTCACCGCGGGTGCGCCCCTGAGACGGCGGCTCCACCTCGGTCCCGGACAGCTACTGGGGAACAAGAGCGGCGGGCTGGGCTACGGCTTACCTGCCTGTATCGGCGCGGCGTTCGCGGAGGACGAACGCGGGGAGGCCGGCCGCGAGGTGCTCGGGTTCATCGGCGACGGCTCCTACCTCTACTACCCGAACGCGCTCTACACGGCCGCACGGCACGACCTCGATCTCACAGTTGTGATCGCCGACAACCGAAACTATCGGATACTGAAGGACAACACGATGCGGATCTTCGGGGGCGAGGAGGGCGATCACGCGTTCGTCGCGACCGAGTTCGAGCCGCCGGTCGACCTGGTGACGAACGCGGAGAGCCACGGCGCGAGCGCCCGATTGGTCGACGATCCCGAGGCGATCGAGGGGGCGGTCGAGGGGGCGCTCTCCGAGTCGGGACCGACCGTCCTCGACGTGCTGATCCACGACTGATCCGGTCGGAACGTTTCTAATGTAGTTCTATCGTAGGTTTCCCTAGGTGGGCGAAACGAGTGACACTGCTACACAGGCCCTATGAGGGGTGAGGTCACGATTCTCGCAACCGTCTTCACGTCGCGGGCGGTATCAGGTGTATGGAACGAAAGCGAAGTGAGGGACTCCTCGAGCCGTTCACGAGCAGATTCGAGATGATCACGAGTTCGCTCGGCCGCGTCAGCGTCCCGGCCGAGTCGATCGGGATCCGATCCGCACAGTACCTCGGCAAACACTCGACCGACGCCGACTCGACGCTGGAGTTCGACGGCGAGCGCTACGTCCTCGAACGGCGCAACTGAGCGCGTTTCGCCAAGAGCTTTTCCGTTCGACGCCTTCGTCCGAGCATGGGCTACGCCTGTCCGGTCTGCGGCCTGCCACAGCGCGACGCCTCCCACCTGGCGAACCACCTCGCGTTCACCGCGATCGGTGGCGACGACGCGCACGAGGAGTGGCTCGACGGGCACGTCCCCGACTGGGGCGAGCACGACCCGGAGAGCCTCGGGAGCGAGGTGAGCGAGCACGCGGAGGAGCGGGAGGTCGAGACGGTGACCGAACAACGGGTCGCCGAGCGGGGTAGACACCGCGGACCGCAACGGACCCCGACGCTCGACCCCGATGCGGAGGAAGTACTCGCCGAGGCCGAGGCGATGACCCGCGAGATGATCGGCGGAGAGGACGACGGCGACGGGACGGACCCCGACTCCGGAACGGAAGACGGGTAGTCGCGGGGCGAGAACCGAGAGCCATGGAGAGACACGGACTGCTCTCGCCGGAGACGCCCGAGGAGGCCCGAGAGGCGTATCACGCGCTCGCAGCGACGGCGACGACGGTCGTGCGAGAGTCGGCGCGCGCGATGGATTTCGACCGCGAGGAGATGGACGAACGCGTGACCGACAGCGTCTACGCGACCGCCCACGAGGCGCTTTTCGCCTCACTGCTCTCGGTCACCGACGGGAGCCGCGAGGAGTTCGAGAGCTGGCGCGAGGGGGTCGACGGCGAGGTGACGGTGATGGGTGGCGAGAACGTCGACCGCGTCGTCTGGCACGCCTTCTCGGGGGAGGCCATCGCCGCGACCTACCAGAACGAACCCGAGGCGGCACGCGCAACGTTGCGGCGGATGGCGTTCGGGCGGCTGTATCGTGACGTTCTCCGAGCGGACGGTGAGCCGTAAACACTGCCAGTCCCTGTTTGAGGATCAGTAACCAGAGTTCGTCTTCGGACTCGGGTTCGATCCCCCAACGGTTCGTCTGCAACACGGTGGTGAGCCGCACACGCTCGTCGTCGAGGCGTTTCAAATGCCATCGGCGTGGAATGCGGTGCTTATGCACTTGACGCGGACGCGACGAGTCTCCCCGTGGTGTGTCCCTCAAGAAGAAGGTGGCTCACCACCGGCCTCACAGCGTCTCCTACGCTCTCAGTGCAACACCACGTTCCTCGCCGGATCACGACGTTCGATCTACCCACCGGCAGAACTCGTGAAAGTCCTCTGCACCGGCCTGCTCTGCGATCCCCTGAAGCGTGCCGATCGGTATCGGATCTGCCTCGGGGACCGTCACCACCCTCACCTCGCCCGTTTCGGGGTTCTCATATCGAAGCGTCGTGTGGCTCCCTTTCCCCCCAACGGGGATGAATCCGTGCTTTGTTAGCGTCTTAATCACTTCTCGCGACGAAAACGTAGTACGGACCATAGTCCCCGAGGGCTCAGTTCTGGTCCTCGAGCCACGGGGGGTTGCCTTCGCTCCCGATTTCGACGTCCACCCCGAGCTCTTCGAGATACGCCTCGGGGTCCTCGATCGACTCACCGCACCCGAAATGAGAATCGAGCGCGTCGGCCAGCTGGCGAAGTGCCTCGGCTTCGCTCTCACCGAACGAGGCGACCCCGGACTCGACGTGGCGCGCCGTCACTCGACCGTCGTCCTCCTGAATGAACTCGACTCCATCCGGGCGCTCGGAAACGGTCGCCATCTCTGATCGTCTCTTGACTCCCGGCCGGTTTAACCATTCGGGCCAAGGTCACCATTGGAACTCTCTCAAGGCTCACGCGCCGTCTCGTGGACAGCCACCACTTCATATGGGCTTTGAGTTCCCGCCACTCGGTAGGAGAGTTCGTCCTCGACGTACCGAAGAAGCTCGGTGTGCTCCTCTCTCTGCACGAGTAACAGCTTCGACCCCACGAGGGTTCGTCTGAAACAGGTCGCCGCAGACTGACAGCGTTGTCAGTCTCCCCGCTTCAACCCCACGAGGGTTCGTCTGAAACAGGGGACCGGTGCGGGGGAGAATCGCACCGATCCTGCTTCAACCCCACGAGGGTTCGTCTGAAACACGAGGAGCACTACAAGGCGCCGCCGGAGATCGTGGCTTCAACCCCACGAGGGTTCGTCTGAAACCCCTCGGGGTCGTCGACGAGGACGGACACTATCAGAGGCTTC
>SKWB01000069.1 GCA_007129135.1 Halococcaceae archaeon
CAGGACAAGGTGAACCCGACGGCGATGATCCTCTCCGGACGGATCATGCTCGAGTACCTCGGCTGGGAGGAAGCCGCCTCGCTGGTGCGTGAGGCCGTGGAGGCGACGATCACCGAGGGGACCGTCACGTACGACCTGCACCGCCAGATCGACGGCGGGGAGAAGGTCGCGACGAGCGAGTTCGCCGACGCGATCGTCGCGAACATCGAGACGCTGGCCTAACGCGTCTTCGCCTGAGACCGCCTATTTTCTTCTGCTCTGCTTCGACCCGTTGCGCCACGAACCCTCATTCGATCGCGTAGACTACCTCGACGCGGGCGCTCACCGAGACGGGCCCCTCCTCGATCTCGGTCGGCGGGGCCTCGTCGGCCGCGTCGTCGGTCTCGGCTACGGCTCCCTGGCGGGGTCGGACGTCGGTTCCGGTGGTGGAGACGGTGACGACCCCGACGAGCTCGACGCCCTTCGCGCTCGCTATCACCTCGGCCTCCGACCGAGCGGCGTCGACCGCGTCCTCGAGCGCCGCCTCTCTCGCCGTCTCGCGCCGCTCGTCGCTCAGCGTGAACGTCACGCGCCCGACGCTGTCCGCGCCGGCGTCGACCGCCGTATCTATGACCTCGCCGACCCTTTCGACGTCCTCCACCTCGACCTCGTAGGCGTGGATCCCCTCGTAGCCGGTCCCCTGTCGCTGCTCGCGGATGTCGTACCGGGCGGTCGTGATCCCCTCCTCGTCGACGCCGGCCCCGACCAACGAGTCCTGGAGGTCGTCCGCACGTTCGGCGAGACCCGCCCGAACCGACTCGGCCTCGCTCCCGCTCTCCTCGACGGTGACCGACAGCACGGCGACGTCCGGCTCGGCCTCCGCGGTACCGGTACCGGCGACCTGGATCGTCGCCGTCGCCTCCGATTCGTCCACGTCGGCCTCGATGCCGGCTACGGTCAGCGGATCCCTCTCCCCCTCCTCGTCCTCCGAGAGACAGCCAGCCAGTGTGAGCGCCGTACCCGCGGCCGCTGCGGTCAGGAACGTTCGTCGTCGCATACCGGGCCGTTCGTGCCGAGTAAGTATATGTTTCCTGATAACTAAAAGAGCCGTTTTACCCATCCCGACGACGGTCCGGTCGGACGCCGCCCGTGTCGGTCCAAACGACGGGCTTCACCCGGGCTCGATGCGAACGAGCGTCTGGACCTGGTCGAACGGCTCGTTCTCCTCGACTTCCCTCTCTACGACCCCACCGACGGGCGCGACCACGTCGACGCTGACCTTCTCGATCTGGACCTCACAGAGCGTATCGCCCTCCTCGACGGTCGCCCCGTCGCGGACGAACCAGGTCGCGACGATCCCCTCCTCGACGTCCGCGGCGTCCTCGGGCCAGATCGTGGCCGCGTCGACAGCCACCATCAACGGACCGCCCGGACCGCCTCCACGACGTCCTCCACGCCGGGCTGGACCTCCTCTTCGAGCGGTCGCGCGTACGGGATCGGCACGTCCGGGGTCGCGACGCGTTCGACCGCCTCCAGGTCGTCGAGCGCGCCCTCTGCGACCCGGGCGAGGAGTTCGCCCGTGACGCCGAACGAACGGTAGTCCTCGTCGACGGCCACGAGCCGGCCGGTCTTGCGGACCGAGTCGAGGACCGTCTCCGTATCCAGCGGGACGAGCGTCCGGAGGTCGATCACCTCGACGTCGACCTCGCCCGCGAGCTCCTCGGCCGCCTCGAGCGCCCGGTGGACGTGCAGCCCCAGCGTGACGACGGTGACGTCCTCGCCCTCGCGCTTGACGTCGGCCTCCCCGAAGGGGATCTCGTAGGGCTCCTCGGGGACCGGGGTCTTCGGCCCCTCGGGCGCGGGCATCCAGGCCAGCCCCATCAGCCGCTTGTGGAACATGTAGACGACGGGGTCGTCGTCGCGGATCGCCGCGTGCATCAGCCCCTTCGCGTCGTAGGCCGTCGAGGGGACGACGACCTTCATCCCCGGCAGGTGGGCGAACGTGCCGTAGAGCGTCCCCGAGTGCTGGGCGGCGTCGTTGTAGGTCCCGCCGACGGCGGTCGTGAGCACCATCGGCACCGAGACCGACCCACCGCTCATGTAGGGGGTCTTCGCCATGTTGTTGTAGATCTGGTCCATACAGACGCCGAAGAAGTCGACGAACATGAGCTCGGCAATCGGGCGCATCCCCTGCGTGGCCGCGCCGACGGTGGCGCCGATGAACCCGGTCTCCGAGATGGGCACGTCCATCACGCGGTCGTGACCGAACTCCTCGAGCAGGCCCTCGGTGCTGTCGAAGATGCCGCCGTAGTCCGCGACGTCCTCGCCCATGTAGAAGACCTCCTCGTCGACTTCCATCTCCGAGCGGATCGCCTCGACCATCGCCCGGCTCATCGTCAGCTCCCGATCGGTCGTCTCCGGACCGGGCGCCTCGACCTGTGCCATCACCGCTCACTCCCGTCGGTCGCGGTCGTCCCTGGGTGCTCGGGCCACCCCTCCGGCCGCTCTGTGAAGGCGTCCTCGTAGGCCTCTTCCGGGTCGGGCTGGGGCTGGTCTTTCGCCCACGCGATCGCGTCCTCGACGCGGTCGTGGGCACGCTCTCTGATCCCCTCGATCTCGTCGTTCTCGACGCCGTGTGCCCGGAGCCGCTCTTCGAGCCGCGGGATCGAGTCGAGGCTCTCCGCCCGCTCGGCGTCCTCCTCCGGCCGGTAGCTCTCGGGGTCGCCCATGAAGTGGCCCATCCGCCGGTGGACCTGCACCTCGAGGAGCGTCGGGCCGTTGCCGTTTCGCGCCCGCCCGATCGCTTCGCCGGCGGCTTCGTAGACCGCCACGGCGTCGTCGACGTCGACGCGCTTGCCGCACACCGCGAAGCCGTCGGCTCGCCGGGAGCCGTCGTCGACGTCGGTCACGCGCCCCTTGGGCATGCTGATCGCCCAGTCGTTGTCCTCGACGACGAAGACGACCGGCAGGTCGTGCAACCCCGCGAGGTTGAGCGACTCGAGGAACGCCCCCTGGCTGATCGCCCCCTCGCCGAGATACGCCACGGCGACGTCGTCGGTGTTCCGTCTCTTCGCCGCGAGCGCGGCACCGACCGCGGGCGGACAGCCTTGAGCGATGATGCCGCTGCACGCGAAGTTCACCTCGGGGTCGTAGAGGTGCATGTGTCCGCCCTTCCCCTTCGACAGCCCCGTTCGGCGGCCGAAGATCTCGGC
>SKWB01000276.1 GCA_007129135.1 Halococcaceae archaeon
AGATCTTCGCACCCGTGCCTGGGTCGGTCGACGGTTCAAAGCCTCGGGTGCGAAGCCAACGCAGGTCAGCTTCACCGTCGACGGCTGGGCAACCGCGGGGACTGACACGGGTCCGAAGGACAAGGCGGTCGCGATCGTCCGAATCAGACTGTACGATCACACGACCGAGGAGCTCCTGAGAGAACGCCTGCTCAGAGAAGTCCGGTCCGAAGACGGAGCTAGCGACCGCCAGTACGGGACCTACCGGCGGACGTTCAAGCCGGTACTCACTCCCGGACACACCTACACCCTGTACGTTGAGGCGAAGGCCAGGTCGGCTAGGAAGCGTAGCTACGCCGGTGGTAACCCCAAGTACCTGTGCGAGGCGTACGCTGTCGGCGAAATAAAGTCCATCACGGCGACCCCGATGAGCGGGTGATCGGTGCCCACTTTTTCGCGGCATACGCTCGCTCTAGTCGGCACGAGACTCCGACCAGCCGACACGGTACTCCGACCGGTCTCTCGCCCTTGGTAGAACGATAGGCGGCCAACGCACAGGTCTACACACCGGTCGGTCGTCAGAGCGGGATGGGAATCGATTCTCGAAGAGAACCGTAGTTCCGTTCCACACTGCATCCCGCACCCGATCGGAACCCCTAAGTTTCGACTGACTCTAAACCGGACGATGACGGGGACCGACGAGCGCCGGTTCGCCAGGGCGTCGTGGGCGAACGTGCTCGGCAACGCCGCGAAGATCCTCGTCGAGGGCGCTGCGGGCCTCGCGTTCGGAAGCGTCGCGCTGCTCGCAGACGCCGCCCACTCGATCGCCGACCTGATCGCGAGCGTGGTGGTCCTCGTCTGGGGCGATACCCGGTTCAAGGACCCCGACGCGAGCCATCCCCACGGCCACAGCCGGATCGAGCCGCTCACCGCGCTGTTCGTCGGCGCGGTGATCGTCCTCCTCGGACTGAACCTGCTCTACGAGTCGGCGCTGGGACTCGCCTTCGGAACGGACGCGGTCTTCAGCCCGCTCCTGCTCGCCGCCCTCGCCTTCGCGATGGTCGACATGTACCTCGTCTACCGGTACACCACCTGGGTGAACGAGTCGATCGGCTCGACCGCGCTCCACGCGCTCGCGACCGACTGTCTCAACGACCTCTACACGTCGATCGCGGCGGTCGTCGGCGTCGTCGGCCTCTTCTTCGGGTTCGGGGCGCTCGACCCGATCGCGGGCGGCCTCGTCAGCCTGCTCGTCGTCTCCCAGGGGATCGCGATCTCTCGCGAGAACCTGCCGTACCTGGTCGGGGCCGCCCCCTCCGAGACCGAGCGCGAGACGATCAGGGAGACGCTGCTCTCGCACCCCGACGTCGAGGGCGTCCACGACCTCACCGTCTTCTACGACGGCACCGTCCTCGAGGTCGAGGCCCACGTCGAGGTCGACGGCGAGCTCACGCTGCTCGCAGCCCACGGGATCGAGACCGATCTCGTCCAGGCGTTGCGGGCGATCGAGGACGTCGGCGACGCCCACGTCCACCTCGACCCGTCGGGGATCGGCGAGTGGAAGGACGCCGACGACCCGACCGGCAGGGGGCCCTCGGTTCCCTGACCCGGATACCGACGAGCCTCGCGAGCGGTTCGTGTGCGTGCAGACGGTTGATCCCCCCTGACACTGTTCACGGGGTATGGTCGAGGACCCACGCGAGGACGGTGCGGTCGAAGAGGACGACCAGTTCGCCTGTCAGCTCTGTGAGGAGACGTTCGACTCACAGCAGGCGCTCGAAGAGCACGGGGAAGACGAACACGAGAGCGGCGGCGACGAGACGCCGAAAGCGTAGCCGTCCGATCGGTCGCGACGGTCTCGGATCGTCACTCGGTAGTCACGACCCGTTTCAGCCACGCACCCGGCCGGTGAGATCCGTCTCGGGAGCGCGTTCTCGGTGGAGGTAGCTCGCGAGCGCGCCGTAGAGTTCGATCTCGGCGCCGAGGGGCGTCGTCGTGATCCACGGCCGCTCGCCGTAACAGTACTCGTCGAGGTACCGGTCGATCCCGTCGAGAATCACGCCGCTGTTCTCGAGGGCGACGGAGCCGCCGAGTGTGATCAGCCCCGGGTCGTACGCGTTCGCGACCGCTCCGATCCCCGCGGCGTTGTAACGACCGATCAGGTCGATCGACTCGATCGCGTACTCGTCGCCCGCCGCGGCAGCCTCGAACACCTCCCGTGCGGTCAGCGTCCCGTCGGCCGGGAGCGTCGTCTCGCGCCCGTCGTCCAGCCGTGACTCGACGAATCGGGGGATCCCCCGCCCCGAGCAGTACGCCTCCCACGCGCCGGTGACGCCGCAGCTCGCGAAGTCGCCGTCGGCGTGGATCGGGAAGAGGCCGACCTCGGCTGCGTGGCCGTGCTCGCCCCGGAGGGGGATCCCATCGGAGACGACACCCGCGCCGATACCGGTGGCGAACGTGACGTGGACGAGACAGTCCTCTCGCTCCCGCGCCCCGAAGTACCACTCGCCGAGCGCGGCGGCTGTGCAGTCGTTCTCGACGACGACGGGCACCCCGAACGCCTCCCGCAACCGGTCTCCGAGCGGGACGTTCCGCAACGTCCGGCCGTCGGCCGTATCGAACTCCCGGACCGTCCCCGTGGCGCGGTCGACGAGGCCGGTCGTCGCGACGCCGATCCCCTCCAGGCGCGTGTCGGTCGTCTCCTCGAGTCGCTCCCGGATCGTGCGCACCACCGCCGATTCGAGGTCGTCCGCGCGGGTCGGCTCGCGCGCGACGGGCGTCGTGAACTCGCCGTCGAGCGTCGAGACGACGGTCTTCGTGTGCGTGCTACCGACGTCGACGGCGACGAATCTCGGCGGAGCCACTGATCGGTACTCGAGGCTATCGGGTCATTACTATGCGATCGGTAAACGGGAGGCGACCGGTCTACCGTCGGTCCGAATCACACAGGGGGAGCTTCGTAGCCGGCCGTGTCTCTCGGGCGGACAGATCACCCCTGTCGGTCGGTTCCGTGTCGAGGAGCGATGCGTTTCGACGGTGATCCCCCTCAGAACGAGACCGGGTCGGGGCCATCGGTTCCCGGCGGGGTCGGGTCGCGGTCGGTGTAGCCCTTCCGGCCGATCGCCCGGCTGCTCAGCCCGGCGTAGATCGCGTAGCGGGCCTCCTCGGCGCTCTGGAACGTCTCGTCGGTGAGCGAGAGGATCTCGCC
>SKWB01000281.1 GCA_007129135.1 Halococcaceae archaeon
GACGATGACGACGAGGACGGAACCGAGGTGGGCGACGAGGCCCCCGAGGTCGAACTCGAGACGCCCGACGGCGAGACGGTCACGATCGGACCGATCGAGGAGCCGACGGTCGTCCTGCTCGTCGACATCCACTCGGAGTACGCGAAGGAGCAGTCGCGGACCCTCGTCGACCTCCACGCGGAGTACGGCGAGAACGCGCACCTGGTGACGCTCAACACGAACCTCGACGCCTCGATGGACGACCTCCGGGCGTTCGCCGACGAGTACGGCGGCGACTGGGACCACGCGATGTGCGACGAGGAGACGTTAGAGACCTACCGCCCGCACGCGACGGTGACGCTCTGTGTCTACGACGAGGACGGCACGCTCGTCTTCAGACACGACGGCGAGATCACCTACGAGGCGGTCGAGGCGGCCGTCGACGGCTATCTCGGCGGCGACTGAACCGCTCCCGCCCTCGGGCGCGAAGCGTTGTTCTTAAGGCACGAACGAATCTCGGTGAGTGTATGAGCAACGACGATGAGGCCGCGGTAGCAGACGCGGACGAGGAGTTCGACGCCGAGACCACCGAGGACGCGGAGGCGGCCGAGGAGGACGCCGACGAGAGCGACGAGGAAGAGGCCGAGGCGAGCGGCCTGCAGGACGGCGAGTTCGTCCGGATCGCCTACACGGCACGAACGGTCGAGAACGACACGCTCGTCGACACGACCGACCTCGAGGTCGCCGAAGAGGAGGGCGTCGACACCGAGAACCGAACGATCGAGCCACGCGTGATCACGCTCGGCGCTGGCCACCTCTTCCCCTCCGTCGAGTCCGACCTCGTCGGCAAGGAGGTCGGCGACTCGGGAGCGGTGACGGTGCCCGCGACCGAGGCGTTCGGCGAGTTCGACCCGGACGACGTCAAGACCGTGAGCGTCGAGAAGCTCCCCGAGGACGACCGGTATCCCGGCGCACACGTCGACATCGACGGCCGGCACGGCCACGTCGAGACGATCATCGGCGGTCGCGCACGCGTCGACTTCAACCACCCGCTCGCCGGCGAGTCGATCGAGTACGAGTACGAGATCGTCGGCGACGTCGAGGACCGCGTCGAGCGCGCCGAGGGGATGCTCTCGATGTACGTCGACGCCGACCTCGAGATGTGGATCGAGACGCAGGAAGAAGAGGAGGAGGTCGAGGTCGACCCCGAGGACGAGGGCGAGGAGCCCGAGACCGAAACGGAGACCGTCGAGTACGAGACGCTCGTCATCGAGTCCTCGCCGCAGCTCGCGATGAACCAGCAGTGGCTCTTCCAGAAACAGCAGATCGCACAGGAGCTGATGGAGCGACTCGACCTCGACCGCGTCGTCGTCCAGGAGACGTTCGAGGGGATGGGTGGTATGGGCGGTCTCGGCGGTATGGGTGGCCTCGGCGACATCGAGGCGGCGCTCGACGACGTGGACGTCGACGCCGACGAGATCTTAGAGGAGATCGAAGGCGAGGGCGACCTCGATCTCGACGACGAGATCGAGGCCGGCGAGGCGGACGACGCCGAGGAGTGAGCGGTCACCGGCGGGCTGACCCCGGTCCTCACCGTCTCGGTCCCTGGGACGAACGGTGACGGCTTACAAGCGCGTCGTCCTGGCGCTCTGTACGCTCGCGTTCTTCGCGACGATGGTCGCGCGGCTGGTGATCAGCCCGGTCGTTCCCGACATCGTCGCCGCGTTCGGCACCTCGAACGCGGCGGTGGGGCTGGCGCTCTCGGCGATGTGGGCGGCGTACGCGCTCTCGCAGTTCCCGAGCGGCGTTCTCGGCGACCGGTTCGGCGAGCGTCGCGTCATCCTCGCCGGGCTCGCGACGACGACGGTCACCGCGCTCGCACTCGCGCTCTCGCCCTCCTTTCCCGTCTTCGTGCTCTTCGCCGTCGCCCTGGGTGCGGGGGCGGGGCTGCACTACAGCGTCGCCGCGTCGCTGCTCACCAAGCAGTTCGACGCCGTGGGCAGGGCGATCGGCGTTCACGGCGCGGGCGCACCGCTCGCCGGACTCCTCGCGCCGATCGCGGCGGCGCTCGTGGGGGCGGCCTTCGGCTGGCGCTACGCGGTCGCGATCGGCGCTGTCGTCGCCTTCGCCGTCCTCGTCGCGTTCGCGCTCGCGATCCGGCCGACGCCGCCCAGCCGCCCGGACCGGTCGATCGCTTCCGGGCTCGACCCGCGGACGCTCCGTACGTACGCGACCGACCGCCGGGTCCGTTACACGACCGTGATCGCGATCTGCTGTGGCTTCTCCTGGCAGGCGACTGCCTCGTTCCTCCCCGCGTTTCTGGAGGCGAACCACGGACTCTCACGGACGGCCGCTGGCGTCGCCTTCTCGGGCTACTTCGTCGTCCAGGGGGTCGGACAACCGCTGCTGGGGCTGGTCACGGACCGCTTCGGCACGGATCGAGCGATCGCCGGCGCGGTCGCGATCGCCGCCTGTGGGTACGCCCTGTTGGTCACGACCTCCGGCCCGGTGGCGCTCTCCGTCTCGCTTCTCTTCGTCGGCGTCGGGATGAGCTGGACCGCGCCGGTCGAGTCCCGGTTCATGGCCTCCTTCTCGGACGCCGACCGTGGCTCGGCGTTCGGCCTCGTCAGGACGGTCTACAACCTCGTCGCCGCGAGCGGGAGCGTCGTGGTCGGGTCGCTCGCGGATCTCTTCGGCTGGGCGGCCGCCTTCGGGAGCCTCGCCGTCCTGCTCGGTGCGCTGCTCGCGCTCGTCGTCTCCAACCGGCTGTTCGGTCTCGGGCTCTGATCAGGCGATGTCCCTGCTCGTGTCGATCTCGACGCGCTCTTCCAGGCTGAGTTTGATCGTCTCGTCGAGTGCGCTCGCACCCCTGAACTTCGGGACGGCGAGTCGGTTCTCGATCGCGTCGCCGCTCACTCGCGTCTCGAGTTCGAAGACCGCGTCCGCCATGTAGGTCGTCACGTCGCGGTTGTCGGGGACCGCCCGCCCGTCGAGCCCGTGGAGGAACGCGAGGCTCCCGGTGTTCACCATCGCGGTCTGGAGCGTGTTCATGAAGTGCTGGTAGCGCGCGACCCCCTCCCGTTCGAGGACGTCGACCGGGTCGACGATCAGGTTCGAGCCCTCCGGCAGCGCGCGGATGAGGCGGTTGACGTGATCGAGCGGCGCGTCGGCGTCGATCCGCCGCACGGTCGCGTCGCCCGTCCGTGCGCGCGTTCGGCGGATCGCGTCCTGGACCGCCTCCGCCGACCGCTGTGTGCTGAGGTAGAGCGTCACCCGCGAGGCGGTGAGTTCGTAGAGCAGGAGTTCGGACTGGCTCGCCGGCGGGGCGGTGATCGCAACGACGCTGCCCGCGGGGATGCCACCGCTCAGCTTGCGGTCGAGCACCTCGATCCCCGTCGGGAGCACTCGCGGACTCACTCTTTCGTATCACTCTTCCGTATATGTTAAGCGTTTCGTCGGTTCGCGTCCGTTGGTGAGAGCCTACACCGTGGATGGCAGGGCGATCGGCACCGGCGGGCGGACCGCTGGGTTTTAGTCTCCCCCTACCTCTCTCTCCCCAATGCAGCACGACCACGTGCTCAGTACCAAACAGTTCTCTCGGGGGGAGATCGAGGCGCTCTTGGACAGGGCCGCCGAGATCGACGCCGACCCGGGAGCGGTCGCCGACCGTCACGCGGGGACGCTCCTCGGCCTGCTCTTCTTCGAGCCGAGCACGCGGACGAAGATGAGCTTCGAGGCCGCGATCAAACGCCTCGGTGGGAACGTCGTCGACATGGGGCCGGTCGGCGCGTCGAGCGTGGAGAAGGGCGAGACGCTCGCGGACACCGTCCGTGTGGTCGAGGGCTACGCCGACGCGCTCGTGCTCAGACACCCCTCGGAGGGCGCGGCACGGATGGCGAGCGAGTTCGTCTCCGTCCCGGTGGTGAACGCGGGCGACGGCGCGGGCCAGCACCCGACACAGACGCTGCTCGACCTCTACACGATCCGCGAACGCGTGGGGCTGACCGACATCACGATCGGGATCATGGGCGATCTGAAGTACGGCCGGACGGTCCACTCGCTGGCCGAGGCGCTCACGCGGTTCGACGTCTCCCAGCACTTCATCAGCCCGGAGAGCCTCTCGCTGCCGGCGAACGTGCGCTACGACCTCCACGAGTCGGGAGCACGGGTCAGAGAGCACACCGATCTCGAGCCGGTGTTGCCGGAACTCGACGTGCTCTACGTCACCCGGATCCAGCGCGAGCGCTTCCCCGACGAGAACGAGTACCGCGCGGTCGCCGGCGAGTTCGGGATAGGGAGGAAGACGCTCTCGGTGGCGGACGACGACCTCGCGATCATGCACCCCCTTCCGAGAGTCGACGAGGTGGCCCCGCAGATCGACTCGACGTCCCACGCGCAGTACTTCGAACAGGCACACAACGGCGTTCCGGTGCGGATGGCGCTACTCGACACGCTCCTCTCATGAGTCAGGACGACCACCAGCTACGGGTCAGCAAGATCAGGGACGGCACCGTCATCGACCACGTCACCGCGGGCCACGCGCTCACCGTGCTCGCGATCCTCGGCATCGACGGCTCCGGCGAGGAGACGGTGAGCGTCGCGATGAACGTCCCCTCGGGCGAGACCGGTCACAAGGACATCGTGAAGGTCGAGGGCCGAGAGCTGAGTCAGGACGAAGTCGACGTGCTCTCGCTGATCGCCCCCGCCGCGACGATCAACATCGTCCGCGAGTACGAGGTGGTCGAAAAGAGCCGCGTCGACAGGCCGACAGCGGTCGTCGGCGTGCTCTCGTGTCCGAACGCGAACTGCATCAGCGCGGCTCGAGAGCCGATCGAGTCGCGGTTTTCGGTCCTCGCCGACGGCGTTCGCTGTGCGTACTGCGAGACGATCCTCAGGGAGGACCTGGCCGACCACATCGACGTCGGGTAAGGGATGACGTTTTGAGCCTCCGGGCCCGCTAGATCCCATGGAGCGACGCCCTCCGAGCCGACGGGGCTTCCTCGCGCTCGCTGCCGGCCTCACGGCAGCGAGCGCGGGCTGTTCGACGTTCGTCGAGGGATCGAGCGACGAGAGCGACGGGGACGAGGAGACGCCCGAGGAGGTCGACGGCGCGACCGACGCGGGCGGTTCGTCCGAGGGCGGGAGCGAGGCGGGGGACGGCCGGTACCAGGGGCTCTACGAGGCGACCGTCGGCTCGGTCGTCTCGATTCTGACCGACGGCGGGGAGATGGGGCAGGGTGGACAGGGATCGGGGTTCGTCGTCGACGGGCTGCTCGTCACGAACGACCACGTCGTCCCCGACGTCGAGGAGGTCGAGGTCCGCTTCGCCGAGGGCGAGTGGACGACCGCAACCGTGCTCGGTGGCGACGCCGGTAGCGACCTCGCGGTCTGTGAGCCCGAAGAGCTCCCGGGGTACGCCGACTCGCTCTCGTTCGCCGAGGAGCCGAGGCCGGTCGGCACCGAGGTGGCGGCGATCGGCAACCCGTTCGGCCTGCAGGGCAGCCTCTCGACGGGCGTCGTGAGCGGCGTCGAACGCTCGTTACCCGCGCCGACGGGCTTTCCGATCCCCGACGCGGTCCAGACGACAGCCCCGTTGAACCCCGGCAACAGCGGCGGACCGCTCGTCGATCTCGACGGTGAGGTCGTCGGCGTGATCTCGGCGGGCGGCGGCGACGCGATCGGCTTCGCGATCTCCGCGGCGCTCTCGCGTCGCGTGGTCCCCGCGCTCGTCGAGGACGGCGAGTACGAGCACCCCTACCTGGGGATCGAGATGACGGCGGTCACCCCGACGCTCGCGACGGCGAACGAACTCGGGGAGCCGATCGGCGTCTACGTCGACGGCACGGTCGACGGCTCGCCCGCCGACGGCGTCATCTCCGGCAGCGGCGACACGACGACGGTCGACGGCGCGTCGGTACCGGTCGGCGGCGACGTGATCGTCGGAATCGACGGCGAGGCGATTCAGGATACGGCGTCGCTCTCTCGGTACCTCGCGATCGAGACGAGCCCGGGCGAGGAGATCGACGTCGAGCTACGCAGAGACGGGGCAGAGGAGTCGGTCTCCGTGACGCTCGACGCCCGACCCGAACCCGATCAACCGGAGGAGCCGATCGAGCCACCGGGGTAATAACTCGATACTACTACCACCGAATACCTTTTCTCGCTCCTCCACGAGCCTTCGCTCGATGGCGTTCACCGAGGAGCTACGGGGGGAGGCCGACGCGATCTGGGAGGCGATCTACGAGCACCCGATGGTACGGGGCATCGGGGACGGAACGCTCGACGAGGAGCCGTTCAGGTACTGGGTTCGCCAGGACTACGTCTACCTGATCGAGTACGCGCGGGCGTTCGCCTACACCGCCGCGAGCGCCCGATCGCTCTCGCGGATGGGGACGTTCGCGACGCTGTTGGAGGAGACGATCACCACCGAGATGGATCTGCATCGGTCGTACGCCGCGGAGCTCGGGATCTCGGAGGACGAGTTGGAGGCGACCGTACCCTCGCCGACGACCCGGGCGTACACCGACTTCCTGGTTCGAACCGCCGTGGACGGAACCTTCGGCGACAGCGTCGCGGCGATCCTGCCCTGTATGTGGGGGTTCAACGACACCGGGAGACGGCTCGCGGAGGACGGCCTGCCCGACCACGAGGGCTACGCCGCCTGGATCGAGATGTACTCCGGAGCGGAGTTCACCGACCTGGCCACCTGGTGTCGGGAGCTGATGGACGAGGTTGCCGCGGAGTCGACGGCGGCGGATCGGGACCGGTATCGCGACCTGTTTCTCACCTCCGCGCGCTACGAGTACCGGTTCTGGGACGCCGCCTGGCGGGAGGAGGGGTGGTCGGTGTGAGGACGGAGAGCTACGCCGCGTACGCCGCCGGGTGCGAAAAAGCCCGGTTCACCGAGTGGCTCAGAGAGCGATCGGAGCCGGCGTGGACCGAGGCCGTCGACCACCGCTTCACCCGAGAGCTCGGCGAGGGGACGATCGACGACGAGGTCTTCGCCAGGTACCTGGTACAGGACTACGCGTTCGTCGACACCCTGGTGTCGCTCGTCGGCTACGGCGTGGGTGACGCGCCGACGATGGCCGAGAAACGCCGCCTCGTCGAGTTCCTCGACGCGATCACCGACGACGAGGACGACTACTTCCAGCGGTCGTTCGACGCGCTCGCCGTCCCGGAGACGGAGCGGGACGACCCCGAGATGCACACGGTGACCGCTGGATTCAGGGAGCTGCTCCTGCGGGCCGCGCGCGAGGGTGGCTACGCCGAGACGCTCGCGGTGCTCGTCCCGGTCGAGTGGGTCTACCTGGAGTGGGCGACGGCGGTCGAGGAGTACCCCGAGCCCTTCTACCTCGCGGAGTGGATCGAACTCCACGACAACCCGGGGTTCGAGGCGGTCGTCGCCTGGCTGCGCGACCAGCTCGACGCGGAGGGACCGACGCTCTCACCCCGGCGGCAGGAACGTGTCGCGGGGCTGTTCACCCGGGCGGTGGACTACGAGGTGGCCTTCTTCGAGATGGTCTACGAGTAGCGGTCGTTGACGCCGACGATACCAACCGGTTTAGGCCCTGCCGGCGAACGAACGGTATGTACGGCGTCGTCACGCGAAACGAGGAGGAGGTCTCCTGGCCGGAGTTCGATCTCGGGTTCTACGAGGTGAAAGACGTCACGGGACGGGCCGCCGCACCGATCCCCGAGGCGGTCAACATGGTCTCGTGTTTCGGGGACAGTTCGGCAGGGGAGAGCTCGCCCGAACTCGTTCCGGTGGACGAGGAGGGGAACAGGGCCACGAGGGAACAGCCGTACTTCGACTGGGGCTACGTCTGTCCGAGCAGGGATCGGTACAGGGAGGGGCTGTTGGAGATCGTCTCGGACGCGGCCGCGGTAAACGAGGACGTCCGGCTCGACGACGTGGGCTTTCCCCGTCAGGGCTACTGTCACTGTGAGGTCTGTCGCGACCGGTTCGCGGAGAGCGAGCACGACGACTGGGGCGAGTGGCGCGCGTCGGTGATCACGGGCTTCGTCGCCGAGGCGACGACGAGGATCCCCGGTCGGACCTACCTCACGCTCTACCCCGATCCGTATCCGGGACACCTCTACGACCGTGCAGGGCTCGACCTCCCGGCGCTCGAACCGTACGTCGACGAGTTCGTCGTCCCGCTCTACGACATGGCCTACTCGACGACCTACTGGCTGGAGGTGATCGCGAGCGGCTTCGCGAGCGCCCTCGAGACGCCCTTCAGCGTCGAACTCTACGCGGTGGACGTCGACGTCGACCGGCTGATCCACGCCACCGAGGTCGCCGAGGAGTACGGCGAGGATGTCTTCTTCGGCTACGACGCCTCGAACGCGCAGGCGGCGCTCAGACGGATGCGAGCCGACAGGAACGAGGGCGTCTCACACGGCCTCTGAGCGATCAGGTCCCGAACCGACGCTCGCGCCAGGCGAGGAGGTCCTCTCTGTCCCTGGTGTCCTCCGGGAGTGCGTCGAACCACGCGGCGTCGGATATCTCGCCGTCGGGGTCCGAAACCGTCGGATCGGTCGTCTCCGCCTCCGCCGCGAAGACGGGGAGGACGCCCCACGTCGTGTACTCGGCACACTCGATCCCGATCCGGGTGAGCACCGCGAGGCCGTCGTAGCTGGCCTCGATCCCCGCCTCCTCGGCGAGTTCGCGGCGGGCGGTCTCGTGGAAGCTCTCGTCGGCCTCCACCTCGCCGCCCGGGAGCACCCACATGTCGATCCCCTCGTGGCGCACCAGGAGGAGCGAGCCGTCGGGTCGATAGACGATCGTGTGTGCGCCGTACGGTGCGCCGGTGGTCGAGACGCGGTCGACGAGCGTGCGAAACCGTCGCCGCGAGACGTGACGGCCCCGCTCGAACTCGAGGTCGGGATCGTACCGGTCGGTGAGTCGGTGGTAGGCCTGTTCGGCCTGCTGGTTCGCCTCGCTCGCGCGAAACCAGAGTTCGTCGACGGTGGTCATCGTCCGCCCGGAGGGTCGTGTTCGATTCCGTTCGATCGGTTCATATCGGTGTGAAGGAGGGGCGAGCCAATAACGCTTCGACCGGCAGGGAGAAACGGTCCGTTTTTACGCGACCGCCAGGTACGGAGGGGTATGAGCTTCGAGGAAGACGACCGCGTGGTGCTCTCGGACGACCACAGCGAGTTCGACGGCCAGGAGGGCACCGTCACGCAGGTGATGGAGACGATGTTCGGCGACGCGACCTACACCGTGAGCTTCGACGAGGGCCAGGAGACCGGCGTCCCCGAAGACGCCCTCTCGGCGGCCGACGAGACAGAAGAGTAGCGAGACGGGATGGCAAGCGTACCGCTGCACTACGTCGACCTCCGCGCGTTCTGCTACGCCACCGAGGACGACAAACGGGTCGAGGACGCCCTTCGAACGTATCTCCCCGAGGGGTTCCCGATCGAACGCGCCGAGACCGAGGGCTTCCACGGCGACCGCATCCTCGTCCTCTCGGCGCGCGTCGAGACCGCAGACGAGATCCGCGTCGTGCTCGACCGGCTCCGCGAACTCCCGGACATAGAGCGCTTCACGGCGGAGCTCGACGACCGGGTGACCGAGAACTGCGAGTTCTACGTGACGCTCGACAAGCAGGCGGCCTTTCGCGGCGAGGTCGCCCGCGGCGACGGCCTCACGCTCCGGGCGAAGGTCGAAGCCTACCCCGCGAAGAAGGAATCGGCGGTCGAGAACGTGAAGCAGGTGCTCGCCGGCGAGTACTGATCGAACAGGGACCGGACGCGCGGTTCGGATGGCCGAACTGTCCCCTCTCGCCGGGGGAACACGCGCCGGAACCCACGGCCTTTTCCGGAGCAGGGACGAACGAGTCGGTATGGTTGAAGGCCCTCACACCCCCTCCAGACGCGCGTTCGTCGGCGCGCTCGGTGCGGGGTCGCTCGCCGCGCTCGCCGGCTGCGCTGCGGCCCGAGAACGGGCGCCGTTTCTCGGGAGCGACGAAGACGAAGACGGGATCCACGAACACGGCTACCTCTTCGTCGAGGTGGACGGCGAGGAGGTCGACTTCTCCGAGTCGAAGTACGTCATCGAGGAGTCCGACGCGGCACCGGAGTTCCACTTCCACGACTACGACGAGGACGAACGCTGGCACATGGAGGGGGAGTGGCTCACGCTCTCCGAGGCGCTCGACCTGCTGGCCGAGATGGAGTACGCGGCCGAGAACGGTGCGCACGTCCTCACGGTAGAGGGGGAGGTATACGACGAACGCGACGGCGACGAGATCACGATCACGGAACGAGACGACGGCGAGATCGAACCCGAGGAGTACGAGCTCCGGGACGGTCAGGTGATCGAGATCACCGTCGACTCCGCGTAGCTCACCCGACCGGGACCGTCTCGCTCTCGATCCGCTCGCCGGTCGTGGGGTTCGTGCTCTCGATGGTGGTACCACCGAACAGCGGTGACAGGCACGCAGCCGTAGGGCCGGCAGGCGAACCGTGAAACCGCCACCGGTTTCACCCCGTCGCGAGAACGGTCCGTATGTACGAGGCGGTCACCGCCTACCCGGCGGGCGAGTCCACCGTTTCCCGCTTCGCCCGCACCGCGAGCGAGTACGGCTACGACGGCCTCGTCGTCAGGAACGGTCACGAGGTCGAGTTCGACACGGCGGCGATCGGGGGCGCCTACGGTCTCGACGTGGTCTACGGGATCGAGATCGAGGCCGACTCGCCGGAGGTGGCCGCGGGCGCGGTCGGCGGCCGTCGGGACGAGGCGACGGTGCTCTCGCTCGTCGGGGGGAGCGACGCGCTCAACCGGTTCGCCACGGAGGAGGAACGCCTCGACGTGCTCTCGCGTCCGATGGCCTCGGGCGGGGGGTTCAACCACGTGCTCGCGAAGGCCGCGGCGAGGAACGACGTCCGCGTCGAGTTCGACCTCGGGTCGGTGCTCCGTGCGACCGGCGGTTCCCGCGTCCGAGCGATCCGCGACCTGCGTCTGCTCCGAAAACTGGTGAGGAAGTACGACGTTCCGTTCGTCGTGAGCGCGACCGCCCGCTCGCACCTCGAACTGCGCGCGCCGCGCGAACTCGTCGCCGTCGGCGAGACCGTCGGGTTTTCGCGTGCAGAGATCGAACGCGGGCTCCGCGAGTGGGGAGCGATCGCCGAGCGCACCAGGACGATCCGTTCCGAGTCGTTCATTGAGCCGGGCGTGCGTAGGGGGCCGTATGAAGAGGAGCGTTGAGGAGCACGCCGGACGGTTCGACGAGAAGGCCGCCGAGTACGACGACGGCGGGAGCCCGGAGTACGAGGCCTGCCGCGACCTCGTGGTGGCTCACGCCGCCCCCGGATCGGACGAGACGGTGCTCGACCTGGGCTGTGGGACGGGCGCGATCGCGCTCGCGTTGGCGGCCGACGCGGAACGCGTGATCGGCCGGGACGTGAGCGAGGGGATGTTGGAGCAGGCGCGCCGGAAGGCCGAGGAAGCGGGCATCGAGAACGTGGAGTTCGCCGAAGGGAGCTTCAGGAGTCCGAACGTCGGTGACGAGGTGGACGTCATCACCTCGAACTTCGCGATGCACCACGTCGACGACGCGGCGAAACGTGAGGCGATCGAGGTGATCGCCGGTCTCGGCGCCCGGAAGCTCGTCCTCGGGGACGTGATGTTCTTCGGCCACCCCGACCCGGAGGAGCCGTACTACAGCCCGGCGGTCGACGATCCGGCGACGGTGGGTACCCTCGCCGAGGCGTTCACCGACGCCGGCTTCGCGCTCACGGCCGTCGAGCGGGTCCACGACCAGGTGGGCGTGCTGGTCGGCGAGCGGGTATGAAACACCTCCCGAAACACCTCCGGCCCA
>SKWB01000201.1 GCA_007129135.1 Halococcaceae archaeon
TCGTCGCGATCGGGTAGATGAAGCCGTAGATACCGACGTCCGCCGTCGTCGAGAAGTAGCCCAGGAGCAGGGTGTCGAGGTCGTGGAGCACCTTCACCATCATCGCACTGACGACGAGCGGCGCGGAGAAGGTGAGCAGCTCCTTTCGCATCGTGATCGCCGGGATGCGCTCGAACAGCGGCGTGTACTTCCACATGTAGTAGAGCCCGAGCGCGGCGGCGGCGACGTGGCCGAACAGGTAGGCGAACGCGACGCCGAACGCGCCGTAGCCCGCGAGCAGGATCGCGACCGCGAGCAGGAGCCGGGTCAGGTGGGCGGTGATGTTCTCGACGTAGACCTTCGGTGCGGTCCGTTTCACGCCCTGGATCCCGCCGACGGTGAGCTTCTCGATCGAGGCGATCGGCAGCGCGAGCGCGAACACCTGGATGATCGGCGCGATGGCCGGATCGCCGAAGAGGTCGGCGGCGATCCGGTCGGCGAAGAAGATCATGATCGCGGCCGACGTCACCGACAGCGGCAGCACGAGCTGGAAGCCCGAGACCAGCACGCCGCGCCTGCGCTCGGGGTCGTCGTACCGGGGGAGATATCGGCCGATCCCCGTGTTCATCCCCAGCAAGACGAGCGTCGAAACGGCGGTGAGAAGCGTCGAGCCGAGGACGATCGCCCCGTAGCCGTCCGGACCGAGCCACCGCCCGACGACGTAGATCGAGAGAAACGAGAGCGCCATGCCGACGAGCGACCCGAGAAAGACGATGCTCCCGCCTTTGAACAGCGCGCGGATCGACGAGTCCGAGGACTCACTCATCCCGTCACGCTACAGCGGGGGTGGTGTAGTGACTTGTGGGTCTCGGCCGCCGTGTTCCCAGGTCACACACGAGCCGTTCTCGCACGGTTTCATCGTGTTCGTCGCGAGTCGTTCCGGTATCGACCGCCCGATGTCGGGCGACCGAACCGGTACACAGTCGCACCAATCAGTATCAGGGCTCCTCTCCGAGCAGCCGGTCGACCATCTCCTCCGGGTCGAACCGGACGAGGTCGTCGTAGCCTTGGCCGGTGCCCAGAAAGAGGATCGGCTTGCCAGTCACGTGTGCGATCGAGATCGCCGCCCCGCCCTGCGAGTCCGCGTCGGCCTTCGAGAGGATCGCCCCGTCGATCGACGCCGCCTCGTTGAACTCGCGGGCGCGCGAGACGGCGTCCTGGCCCGCGACCGCCTCGTCGACGAACAGCACCATGTCGGGGCCGACCACGCGGTCGATCTTCGCGAGCTGGTCCATCAGCCCCCGGTCGGTGTGGAGCCTGCCCGCCGTGTCCCCGAGCACGACGTCGACCCCGTTCGCCTTCGCGTACTCGACGGCGTCGTAGATCACCGCCGTCGGGTCGCTTCCCTGGTCGTGGGCGATGAGCTTTCGATCGAGGCGCTCTGCGTGCTCTCTGATCTGCTCGTTCGCCCCCGCTCTATAGGTGTCCCCGTTCGCGAGCACCGAGGAGTGTCCGCGCTCCTCCAGATACCGCGAGAGCTTCGCGATCGAGGTGGTCTTGCCGACGCCGTTCACGCCGGTGAAGACGATCACGACCGGCTTCTCGGCCGCCGCGATCCGCTCGTCGAAGTCGAACTGGCCGACGCTGATCACCTCGTAGATGGCGTCCGCGAGCGCCTCCTCGACCACGCCTCCCGTACTGGAGAGCATCGTTCTCGTCTCGCCGACCAGCTCCTCTCGCACGCGGTCGAGGATCTCCTCGGCGACGCCCATCTCGACGTCGCTCTCGAGCAGCGCCATCTCCAGCTCCCAGAGCGGCCCCTCCAGACGCTCCTCGTCGATGACGACCCGGCCGAGCGCCGCGGCCTTCGCGCGCTGGGCGAATCCGGGTCCGTTCTCGGGCTCGTCCACCTCGGGAGCGGACGGCTCGTCGACCGCTCGCTCCGATTCCTCGTCCGTACCGACGTCGACATCGGCAGCGTCGACGTCCTCGGACTCCCCGTCGGGCACCTCGGCGCCCTCCTCGACGTCCGGTTCCGGTCGCTCGTCCTCGTCCTCGAGCTCGGCGGCCGGCCGATCCGCCTCCGGGGCCGGTTCGGCCCCCGCGGCCGACGCCGCTCCGACCGTCGCCTCGGAGGCGTCGGCCTCCCCGACTTCTCCCGACCCGTCCTTCCCCTCGGCACCCGGTTCGATCGGCGGTCCGTCGTCGGTCCCGTCTCGCCCGCTGTCGTCGAACCCGTCCGATTCTCCGGTTTCCGCCGGTCCGTCGTCGAACCCGTCCGCTTCGTCTTCGGGGGAGGTGGTCCCTTCGCCCCGGGAGAGGTCGGCCTCCTCGTCGGAACCCTCCGTCTCGTCGGGGACCTCGCCGTCCTCGTCGGGTTCGTCCGCCTCCTCGTCGATCTCCTCGACCTCGGCGGCCTCCTCGACGTCCTTCGTGAAACTCCCGAGCTTCTCGCGCAACCCGTCGAACATGCGCTACTGGCCGGGGTCTCCGCCCTGCATCCCCTGCATCTGCTGCTGCATCTGCTGTTGGGCCTGTTGCTGGAGCTGACCCGCCTGCGCCTCGAGCGCGTCGATGTCCTCCTCGACCGCCTCGATCTCCTCGCGAAGCTCCTCGACCTGGTCGTCGATCGATCCCTTCCGGGTCTCGAGCGTCTCGATCGCGCCCTCCTGCCCGCGTTCGGCGGCGTAGCCCGCGCCGACGCCGACGATCAGCTCGTCGATCTCGTCGATCGTCGCCCGGACGTACGCGCCGCCGCCGAGCGGGACCTGTACCGTCGAGCCGCTCTCTAGGCTCTCGATCGCGTCGGTCGCCTCGTCGATCTCGCGCTGTTCGTCCTGTAGCTCCTCGATCTCGGCCTCGACGCTCTCCTTGTGGGCGTCGAGCGCCTGGAGCTGTTCGGAGAGCTCCTGGAGCTGTGGCGAGCTCACTGTTCTCGCACCTCGCCGATCTCGATCTGGCGGCGTGCGAGGTTGTGCCGGCTCCCGAACGAGGCGTAGACGTGCTCCTCGGCGACCGCGTCGTTCACCGCGTCGAGGCTCGTCTCGAACTCGTGCCAGCCGTCGCGGCCCTCGAATCGACCGCTCACCGTGAAGGTACTCATACCCAAAGGACGCGCTCCGAGTCGGAAGTATCTTCCTATAGACTGGGCGCGTTTCGATACGACGACCGAGA
>SKWB01000248.1 GCA_007129135.1 Halococcaceae archaeon
GAGCCGTAGCCGCTGATCGCGACCCGGTCGTCGAGGAGACAGACCCCGTAGGGCGGCAGGTCGTCGTGCAGTCGGATCGTGAGGTCGCCGCTCTCGAACGTCTCCGAGAACTGCTCCGGACGGGTCGAGCGGATGTAGTTGGCGACCCGTGGCGGTGTGGTGAGCTCCACGTGCGTCCCCCGAGCGAGCTGCCGACAGAGTGCGTCCCGAGAGGGTTCGAGCAGCGCCACGTCGAACCCCACGGCCCGGATTCGATCGGTGCCCTCGAGGAGGGAGACGAACCGGTTCACCGGGGCGTACGGGTCGTCGGCGTCGGCGACCGTCACGACCGCGTCGGAGACCATCTCGATCGTGAACCCGCTCTCCACGCCCGGGAGCCACTCCCAGACGTCCCGGAGCCTCTGTTCGGTTTCGACCCGATCGATCAGCTCCACCATCCCCGACGCGATGTACGAGCCGAGCTGGGTCGTCTCGTACTGATACTCTACCCGTCGGGTCCAGTTTCGCTCCTCGAGCTCGCGGAGCGTCCGTCGGATCGTCGACGAGGAGACGCCGGTCAGCTCCACCAGTTCTGACCGGCTCCGGGGCCGGACCGTCAACGCGGCGAGCGTCGCCACGCGGTGGTCGGCCCGCGTGAGGTAGGCGATGTCGGCGATCGGCGAACTCGGTGGCTTCGATCTCATGGTCTGGGGACGGTCACCTCCCGGTCCCCCTCGGCGAGGTCGGTCCCGGCTCCGTCGGCGGTGGTCATCGTTTCGGTACCCCCTTTCGGGGGAGAATGGACGCAAGAGCGGTTATACTCACCGAGTGGGTTTCACCCACGACGTGAAACGCTCCCAGGCCGTGAACGACCGTGATAGTTCTCGGACGGAGCTCTCTCCCACCGCTGTCGTACGGTCACCTCGTCGATAATCAAGCGGGCGACGACCGCAGCCCCCTCTCCACGATGTCGCCGAGGGCTCGCCGACGGACCGGACGGTCCACTCGGAGAGTACCCTACCCGTCTACCGCTGGGACCGAGAGGCGGGTCCCGTTACGACTGGAGGGACCGAGAGGGTCAGTATCGCAGTGATGGGTGCGAGTCCTTCCATTACCGACCGCTCGCCGTCGTACGGTCGAACCGGTAAACGGTCGCACCCATCGCTCTCAGGGGTCGAACTCGGTTCGTTCGGAGACGAGGTCCCGTTCGTCGACACGCTCGGCACCGACATCCCGGTACGCGCCCATGTAGCGCGAGACCTTGCGATAGAGGACGTAGGCGACGAAGCCGTCGTAGAGGACGATGAAGCCGATCAGCGCGACCGGGAGGGTGATCCAGGTGGCGGAGGCGACGAGGAGTCCGGGGACGATACCGGCGAGCGTGTTGTAGAGCGCGTGGAGGACCGCCGCGATGAGCAGCCCCTTGATTACGATCGGGCCCGCCTTTCCGGGGTTGAACTTCGCGAGACCGAGGTAGAAGCCGGCGATGGCCGAGTAGAGGACGTGGCCGGGTCCGGCGAGCGAGCGGATCGCCGCGGTCCCGCCGGCCTCGTCTACGGTCTCCATCGCGGCGAGGCCGGAATCGAGGCCCTGGGTGATGTAGAAGGCGTTCTCGATCGTGGCGAAGCCGAGGCCCGCGACCGCGCCGTAGACCATCCCGTCGATCACCGCGTCGAAACGCGTCGAGCGGTAGGCGTAGAGCCGGACGGCGAGCAGCTTCACCGTCTCCTCGACGGGGCCGACGACGAGGAAGAAGAAGAGGACGAGGCCGAGGAAGCCGAGCACGCCGAAGATCGGCTGGAGGAAGCTGTTGATCACGGCGGCGAACATCGCGAAGAGGATCGCGAGCAGGAAGGTGGCGACGAGCAGCGAGAGCGGCTCGCCAGTCGTCACGTCCGCGTACCAGATGAAGACGGCGATCGCCAGCGCGGGAACGACCGAGAGGAGCACGAGCGTCCCGACGACGGGGTCGACGACGAGTGCCCCGACGCCGCCGAGGACGAGCTGTGCGACCAGGAGGACGAACGCGAGCGCGACCAGCACCACCCGCAGGCTCACGACGCCGAGTCGGTGGATCCCGACCGCGAGCGAGTCGAGGAACGTCCGGCGTTCCCACGTCGTGATCTCGTAGAGGTCGCGGTCGCCACTCGCCTCGCGCTCGACGGGATCCCGGCCCCTGTTCATACCCCCGCTTCGGGTGGCCGGCCCCTAACGGTTCCCCCGGCAGCGGGGTGAGCGCGACTCGGCACGCTCAACACCCCCGTTCCCTTAGCTGAGGTATGCACTTCGACGGGCGAACCCAGCGGGCGTTCCGCGAGGCCGGCGTCGATCGGGAGACGGTCGAAGCAGTCGCGGATCGGGTCGTCGAACTGGTGAGCGAGGACGCGGAACGGGTCGAGGACTTCTTCAGCGAACACGAGCGGGTCGTCTCCGACATGGACCTCGCACACAGCACGAGTGAGTTCCCCGAACACACCGTCGAGTACTGCGACCTGTTCACCCACGGCGCGGCGATCAGGGGCTACCTCCGCTTCGACTCCTGGGGCGTGCCGGTCGAGGACGTCCGGGTGCTCGTCGGGGAGGGGGAGCCGGACGTGGTCGAGTGCACCCTCGGGCCGACGGTGGACGCCCGGGTGCGCTTCGCGACCGATCGGGAGCGGCTATGAGGGCTCGGATTCGGGGGATCTACACCACGGCGCTGACGCGCGCTCTCGCCGAGGCGGGCCACGACGTCGTTCAGGTCTCGGAGCCGATCCGCGAGCGCTTCGAGCGCGAGTTCGCAGACGCGGTCGCGGACTGTGACCTGAGGACCACGGAGGACCGCCAGGGGGTCGAGGTCTCGGGCGATCCCGACGCGGTCGCGACCGCGAGCACGCTGCTCGAAGACGTAGGGATCGACACGCTCGCCTGGGAGGAGCCCCTCGCACGAGGGGCGATCGTCGAGGGTGTCGTGAGGCGGGAACGGGGCCGCGGCGCGGTCGTCGACTGTGGCGGCCGGGAGGGGTTCCTCCCGTTCGAGTCCGTTGACGGGTACGTCGAGGTCGGCGACGGGCTCAGGGTACAGGTGGCGGAGCCGACGCCGCCGTGGAGCGACCGGGAGCCGACGCTCACGGGCGAGATCGGCGTGGGGACGCCGGGCGGCCTGGTTCGGCTCGTCGCCGGTCGCGACGGC
>SKWB01000203.1 GCA_007129135.1 Halococcaceae archaeon
CTCCTCCCACTCCTTCCCCTCGACGAACCGCTCTCTGAACGCCTGGTCGGTGCGTTTGTTCTCGAACAGCGCGTTCTCGCGCCACGAGGCGTTCAGTCCGTTCTCGATCCCCTCGTGACCGGGTCGCGGTCGGTCCCAGTCGCCGTCCATCACGGTGCCGAACAGCCGCGATTTGCTCTCCCACGCCGGATACGGCCGCAGCGAGGAGCGTGAGATTCTGGCGGGGTCGACGTACTCGATCTTGAACGGGTCGAGCGGTGCCTCGTACCGGTCGATATCCCTCGTGTACGCCCGTCGGTGGTACGCCGGCGCGACCGCCCAGTAGAGATCCGGAGTCGCGTGGCGAAGCGCACGTAGCGGCCCCTCCTCGACGAGGCGCTTCCCGGTGTAGCCGATCCCTTCGTTCCGGTAGGACCGAACCGCCCGTTCTGCCAGCGCTCCGGCGTGCCCGATCACCCCGAGGCCAGCGTCGGGGCGACCGCCGAACCGCGAGAACGGGTTCGCTCTGCTCATGCCCGTACCAGTATAGAGATCTATTTAAACGTCAGCTTCTCTCCCGATGGCCGGTGTGAACCGCGAGTGGAGTCTTCGGAGATCGTACATGTTCGGGAGGGACGACGTGAGAACGGCTCGGTGAGGCCGTCACCGGTGAGCTACGGCACGACTCTCCCCGTGGACCGTGCTGTCGGATCGGTATAGTAACCTTTAGAGTACACTGCCGCTATGTGATATCTAGCGTGATCCCCACACGTCCCTTCCTCTCAGTGGATCGTATATCGGTCCACGACGGGCACGAGGTCCGATACGACCTCTCGTACTCGCGCCGATTCGGCCGGTTCCTGACCGACGTCGATCCGTACGTCCGCTACTCCGTGGACGTCTCCGAGGTCCCCGAGAGTGTCCTCGCCGTTCCGCTGTTGACCACGCTCTGTCCGCTCGCGTGGATCACCGGCACCCGGGTCTCGGTCGAGACCGTCGACGCGGCCTTTCTCGACTCGCTCTCGGCGCTCCAGCGTGCGTACGCCGAGCAGTACCCCGACGCCCCGTTCGAGCGAGTCGATCCGATCGAGTACGACACCGTCGTGAACACCGGCTCGACCGGCTCCGACGGCGGCGCTGGCGTGCTCTTCACGGGCGGCGTCGACTCGACGACGACGTATCTCAACCGACGCGAGCGGAAGCCACACCTCATCACGGTCAGGAAGGAGGGGGAGACGCGAGAGAACACCTGGGCGAAGCGCCCGCGGATGATCGACGCCTTCGCGGCGGAGAACGGCCTCACGGCCCACTACGTCGAGACGAACGTCAAGTCGCTGGTCGACAAGTTCGCCGTGAACCTCCGTTTCAGACACCTGCTCAACGACTCCTGGGACCGGACGATGTTCTTCGGGATCGGCTACCCCGGGTTCACGGCGCCGATCACGTACACCGAGGGGCTCACCGAGGTCTACCAGTCGGCCGACTACATGCCCCACGAACGGTTCCCCAACTCCGCACAGCCCCGGCTGGTCGACACGCTTCGCTGGGCGAACACGGCCGTCGAGTCCGACGCGGTCGGGATGACCCGACAGGAGAAGATCGAACTGATCGGCGAACACTTCGCGGGGCGAGAGACCGCCTGGGAGATCAGTAGCTGTGACGAGGGCGGCGAGGAGTCGCTCTCGTGTAACCGGTGTGGGACCTGTCTCCACACGATCACCGGCTTCCTCGTCGCGGGCTACGACCCCGAGGACTACGGCTTCGAGGTCGACGAGCGGACCTTCGACCGGATCCGCTCGCACGTCGAGAACGAACGGTTCACCGCCGACAGCGTGAAGGCGCGGTTCTGGATGGAGATGCAAGAGAGGGTCGACCTCGACCGGATAGCGCTCCCGTACGAGGGGCTGGGCGAGTTCCTCGCCTGGTTCGCGGACGCGACGGTCTCCGAGGAGCTGTCTCGTCCGCTGCCGGTCCACGAACCGAGCTACGACGCGAGCCTGAAGCGGCGACTCTGTACGAAACTGCCGTACCCGTTCGACAGCGTCGCGACCGAACTCTATCTCTCCTACGTCCTCGACGGGACGGTCGCGGAGCGCGCCTCCGCGGAGTCTGAGCGCTAACTGTGGGAAACGACCGTTGGGTATCCTCTTACTGACTCGGCAGGTTAAAATAGCGCACTCTGTAACACGTCTCCAATGGAACCGGACCGGGAGACGGAGGACCTCTCCCTTCGCGAGAAGGCGCGTGCGTTCTGGCGCGTCGCGATGTTCAAACCCGTCCTGACGACGTTCATCATCGCGTTCAGCGCGCTCGCCGCCCTCCTCCAGGGGGTCGGACTGAGCTTCCTCATGCCGATCATCGAGGTGGTCCAGGCACCGGACGACCCGACCGCGGAGGGCGGTCTCGTCGGCGCGTTCGCGCTGGCTTACGACACGGTGGGCGTCCCGTTCACCCTCGGCTACATCGTCCTTGGCCTCGCGCTGGTGATGACCGCGCGCTACACCGCGACGTTCATGGTCGGCTGGCTGCGGATCGCCCTCTACACGGAGTACATGCGACACCTCCAGACGCTGTCGATCGAGCGGTCGGTCGACGCGCGGATCGCCTACTTCGACCAGCACGGCTCGGACGACATCATGAACGCGATCGTCACCCAGGCCGAGTACGCCGGGAAGGTGATCCGGGACTTCATCCAGTTCTTCGAGCAGGTCCTGCTCGCCGTGATGTATCTCGCCGTCGCGTTCTACCTCGCCCCGGAGCTGACGGTGCTCGCGCTCGTCCTCCTCGGCGGGCTGACCTACCTCATCAGGTTCGTCCTCGAACCGGGCTACACGCTGGGCGACCGGGTGGCGGACGCGAACGAACGGATCCAGGAGTCCGCACAGGCGGCCACGCAGGGGATCCGGGACGTCAAACTCTACACCAAAGGCGACGACGTCCTCGGGACGTTCAACGAGGCGATCGACCAGTTCGTCACCTCGTACGTCAAACTCGGGCGGAACGAGGAGGCGATCGACGCCTTCTACAACCTCGCGGCGGCGCTCGTCGTCTTCGGGATGATCTACGTCGCGCTCACGTTCGCGGACATGACGCTGGGCGCGCTCGGCGTCTTCCTCTTCGCGATGTTCCAGCTGGCACCCGTCGTCAGCCGGGCGAACAAC
>SKWB01000042.1 GCA_007129135.1 Halococcaceae archaeon
CCGATCCCCTGATGGAGCTCTTCACCGAGTACCCGGAGCTCCGCTCGCGGACGATCGCGGGAACCACGGGCGACCGGAGCGTCCTCCGCGTCGAGCGCTTCTCCGGTCCCGCGCTCGCGCTCGAACTCGCCGAGGAGCTCCGAAACGACCCGGAGGTCTACTACGCGGGCGTCACCGAGGGGAGTCGGTCGGTCGAACAACGCCACACCGTCCTCGAACGGACCGACAGCGAGGTCGTGATCTACTCGCATCTCCGGGAGACGAGGGCCCCACAGTCGATTTACACCATCAGTCGGCGCTATCTCGGCGAGGGGACGATCTTCGAGGTGCGCCGCGAGACGGGGGTCGCACACTGGCGACTGCTCATCGGCTCCGAGGAGAACCTCGGCCTGCTCTACGACGTCCTGGGTGCGAAGCTCAGGCCGGGCCTCGAGTTCGTGATGGGCCAGGTCGGTGATGCGGGCGACTGGGGGGACAGGATCCTCCCCGCAGTCGGTCTCACCAGCGAACAGTACGTCGCGCTGCACGCGGCCGTCGAGAGTGGCTACTACGAGACGCCGCGCGAGGTCACCCTCGACGAACTGGCAGAAGAGCTCGACGTCCCTCGATCGACGCTCTCGTACCGGCTCCGTCGGGCCGAAGCCGAACTCGCCGAGGCGTTCGTTCGCTCGACCTGAACGTGATCGGTCGGGGCCAGACGTCGAGGCGCCACGCCTGTCAGTTCCACGGGCGGTCGCGTGTCGTCTCACGACCGATCTGGCGGGCCCGTTTCGTGGTACGCGGCTATCATATCGATCGATCGTGCCCATCGAACTCGATCTGCCTTTCGAGGTGATATATTCCGATTTCGTTCGGGTTAGGGAGCGTTCATGTCTGGTCCGGCGGCCCTCCACCGAATTCGCCCCGCTTCGATCGTTTCGGTGGAGGTATTAACCATCTCCTAGTATCGGTTAGAGAGTGCTTACTGAGCGTGAGGACGGGCGTAGACTCTCGGCTTGCCCTGCGCCAATCGTTTATCAACTCGATAGGAAAGACGGATCCTTGTGATGTTCCAGTGATGAGATATCGTACGGTCACCCGGACCGACCGGTCCCCGGGCCGGGGTTCACACCGAACCGCCCCGCGACGCCCGTGGCGTGGTGGTCCCCGGTGACACATCTCTACGGGGTCGGGGGGAACGACACGACCCCAGCGACAGGGGGGTGGGAGACCGTCGCCGGGACGGCGAACGAACTGCACTACGAGGACGACCGCGTCGCGGTCTCGGACGGGGGGCCGATGGGGCTCGCCGACGGGTCGGTCGTCTGGCTCGTCGGCGACGTCTACGGCTTCGACGACCGGGAGATCGGTGGGAGCGCGGGTCACTCGCCGCGTCCGACGGCCACCGATCCGCTCGAGTTCTGTGTGACGGTCCTCGACCGGTACGGCGAGGACGGCGTTCGCGGGCTGAACGGCGACTTCCTGTTGGTGCGTTACGACCCGACAGCTAGCCGGCTCTCGTTCGTCACTGACCGCCTCTCGTCGGTCCCGCTCTACCACGCACGAACGACCGACGGCGACCTCGTCTTCTCGACGAACGTCCAGGATGTCGCGGTCCACCCGGGCGTCGAGACCGGGTTCGACCCGGGCTACCTCCACGAGTACGTCGTCTTCAAGCGAACGCTCGGGGTGAAGACGCCGTTCGAGGGCGTCGAGGAGCTTCACCCCGGTTCGGTCACGACGTTCGACCTCGAATCGGGTGAGCTGCGTACGGAGGTCCACTGGCGACCGCGGCACCGACCGGTCGACCGTCCGTTCGAGGAGGTGGTGGAGGAGTTCACCGCGACGTTCACCCAGGTGATCGAGGAGTGGACGGCCGACGGCGGCGAGTACGGCGTCCTGCTCTCGGGTGGGAGCGACTCGCGGCTCATCCTCGGGGTACTCGGCGAACGGGCGGTCGGCCTCCACATGACCGACTGGACGAACCGCGAGGCGCGCGCGGCGAAACGCGCCGCCGACGTCACGGGTGCCCGGTTCGTCCCGTTACCCAGAGGCGGGGAGTACCGGACGGGGTCGCTCGAACGTAACCGCCACCTCTCGGGTTTCAGCGGCTGGTTCACCCAGCCCTACACCACGGGGATGGAAGAGGAGATCAGGGGGGAGGTCGACGGCCTGCTCTCGGGGCTCTACGCCGACACGCTCTTCAAGCGGTTCTCGCTGCCGGAGCGGAGCCTCTCGATGGGACCGCTCGGTAGGCTCACCCTCCCGATCGAGAGGCCGATCCGGACGATCCCGGAGTACATCGACTGGCTGATCGAGGGTGCGTACTGCGAGCCGGAGCTCCCGACCGACCTCCGCTCCGTGCTCGAGGAGAACGTCTACAGGGACGAGGGGAAGGTGATCAACCACGGGGTGAGCTACGACTCGATCGAGGAGATGGTCTACTACGGCAACCTCTATCCGCTGTCGAACGACGACGACCTGCTCTTCCAGCACGGGCTCACGCGCATCACGCGCTACCGAACGCCATTCCTCGACGACCGGCTGATCGACCTCGCGCTCTCGATGCCGATCGAGTACCGCCACCGGAAGAACCTGATCAACCGGGCGGTCGAACGACTCGACCCGGAGCTCGCGGCGATAGAACACCCCCACACGGGCGTCCCGCTGACCTGGCGGTTCCCCGCCGAGTACGTCGCACGGAGCCTCGTGGCCGCCTGGCGGAAGTACGTCCACGAGGAACAGCCACCGAAGCCGTACATGACGAACGGGCCGTGGCTCGACGACAGCGAGCTGATACGGTCGAACGACTTCCTCGGGGAGGCGATCGAGCGCTACGGGGACAACGCGCGCGCACTGCCCGGGATCGACAGGACGACGCTCGATCGCTACTACGACGAACACCGAGACGGGGCGAACCGCCTCGTCGAACTCTACACACTGATGACAGTCCTATCCATGCCAGCGACGGAGAGCATCGCGAGGAAGACGACCGAGGAGATGGCGAGGGAGTCACCCGTCGCCCGACCGACCTGTGCCGACGGGGGTGACGACCGATGACCGGAGAACGGATCGAGGTCCTGCTGGTCGGGATCGACGCCGCCTGCGCCGAGGTGGTCGATCCGCTGATCGAGGAGGGTGCGGTCCC
>SKWB01000024.1 GCA_007129135.1 Halococcaceae archaeon
CGGAACCGGGCGACGCGAGCGTCGCGCTGTTCGCGCTCGCCCTCGAGGTCCTGCCCGACTGGCTGCTGGTCGTCCTCGTGGTGCTCGCGCTCGTGCTCGTGACGAGTTCGGTCGACACGCTGTTCAACGCCATCGCGAGCGTCGTGGCCGCCGACCTCCCCCGGGCGGTCGGGCTGAGCGACCGATCCCTGCGAGCGGTCGGTCGGCTCGCGACGGTCGTGGTCGCCCTCGGCGCGACCGTCATCGGCGCCCAGTCCTACAGCGTGCTCGAACTGTTCCTCACCGCCGACCTCTTCGCCGTCGCGACGGCCGTTCCGCTGCTCGCCGGGCTCTATACGGGTCGAATCGGCGGTCGGGGCGTCCTCGTCGCCGCCCTCGCCGGCCTCGCGGTCGGCGTCGCGTTCATGCCCACGCTCTCGCCGGTCCTGGCGCTCGTCGTTCCCGCGGGGCTCCTCCCGGAGCCGTCGTTCCTCCACGCGTTCGTCGGCGCAGCGGTCGTCTCGACGGCGGCCACGCTCGCGGCGCGCGCACTCGGGTCCGCCCGGTTCGACCTGGGACGGCTCTCGACCGAGATCGTCGCGACCGAAGACCGTATCGCGGACGACTGACACGGGTCGCCCTCCGTGGCTACCGGTGCGACCGTAGCCGGGTCACTGTCGAACGGGAGACGGCGCGCAAGGGTCCGTAGGAGCCGACGACGGAGTCGGACGACTTTTGCTCCCCCCTCGCGTCTCGTGGGTCATGTCACCAGTGCTGTCGGGTCGCCAAAGGGCGGCTCCCCGGGTTCGAGGGCCCTCCCCGCCCGCATCGCTCGCGACCGTCTCCCGAACTCCCCCCGGACCGTGAGCCCGATCGGACGCCCGCTCCGACGGGGCCACTGGGCCGACCATCCCTACGTCTCGGTCGGATCCGGCGATCGGACCCTCCTGATCGTCCCGGGGCTCAACGACCCACTCTGTCGGGTCGCCGACCGCCGCTGGTTCTCCCTGCTCGTCGCGACGTTCTGCGGGCGATACGCGGCCGGTCGCCGCGTGGCGATGGTGAGCCGTCCGCCCGGCCTCCCCGAGGACCTGACGATCGCCGAGATGGCAGGGGGCTACGAGCGAGTGCTCGAGGAGGTGGGTCCCGTGGACCTCCTCGGGCTCTCGATGGGCGGGTTCGTCGTCCAGCACCTCGCCGCGACCTCCGACCGGGTCGAGAGGGCGATCCTCGGCCTCTCGGCCTACCGGCTGGGCGAGCACGGTCGGGCCGTCCTCGAACGCTGGCGCGACCACGCCGAGAACGAGCGGTGGCGGCCGATCTGCGACGAGGCCGGCACGATGGTCGCGGGAGGGCTGAAACGACCGTTCGTCCGCGGCGCGGTGAACCTCTACGGGGCGCTCGCCTCGCTCTCGTCGGTCGACCGGGAGGACTTCCTCGTCTCCACCGACGCCTGCCTCGCGTTCGACGGGACGGACGTCCTCACCCGGATCGACGTGCCGACGCTCGTCGTCGGCGGCAGCGACGACCCCTTCTTCACCGAGGGTGGCTACCGGAAGACCGCCGCGAGCATCGACGACGGACGCCTCGCGATCATGCCCGAGGTCGGCCACGAGGCCGTCCTCGACCGGAGGCGGGCGTTCGACGGGGCGATCACACGATTCCTTCGGTACACGGAGTGATAGTGATCGGTGCGAGTCGTTCCGGTATCGACCGCTCGATGTCGGGCGATCGAACCGATAACCAGTCGCAACGATCACTACGAGTTCGACGGACTAGAACTCCGGCTCGCGACCCTCGAGGAACGCGGAGACGCCCTCGCCGTGTTCGTCGGTACCGTAGGCGAGCGCCTGGACGTGGTTCTCGTAATCGAGCGCGCCCTCGACCCCCGTTCCGAGGTTCCCGTGGATCGCCCGCTTCGCGAGGCCGACCGTCCGCGTCGGCCGCTCTCGCAGGACCGAGAGCAGCTCCTCGACCCGGTCGTCCAGTTCGCCCTCGGGGACCGCCTCGTTCACGAGGTCCATCTCGGCGGCCTCGGTCGCGTCGAAGAATCGTCCCGTGAACGAGAGCTCCTTCGCGGTCCGCAGGCCGACGAGCCTGGGGAGCAGGAACGTTCCCCCCGTGTCGGGGACGAGCCCGACACGGACGAACGCAGCGGAGAAGCGCGCGGAGTCGGCGGCGTAGGCGAAGTCCGAGAGGGCAACGAGTGCGAGGCCCGCGCCGACGGCGTCGCCGTTCACCCGTGCGACGATCGGAACGGGACAGGAGAGCGCCTCCTCCGCGAGCCGTCCGAACGTCTCGGCGATCCGGTCGAACGCCTCCGCGGGTGACTCCTCCCGGTCGGCCATCGCCTCGACGTCGCCGCCTGCGCTGAACGCCCGCCCCTCGCCGGTGAGCACGACCGCACTCTGCTCGTCCGGATGGAGGTTGGAGAGGTGGTCGGCGAGTTCTGCGGCGTGGTCGGTCGTGAAGGCGTTCAGCACGTCCGGGCGGTCGAACGTGATCCTGCGGACGCCCTCGCTGTCGGTGAGTCGCATGATCGGTTGACCGGACGGAAGGGGTAAAACGTCCCGGTCATACGGACGGTCGGAGTCTCTTGCCGGCGATCGCCGACCCGTACTGGCGATCGCCGGCGACCAGTTACAACCGCCCGTATCAGTCCGCGCTCGCGCCGGATCGCTCGCGTCCGGAGAGCCTCTCCTCGTCGAGCGTGTACGTCCCGTCGGTCGCCCGGGAGACGAACGGCGTGGTCGAAAGCTCCTCCAACAGCGACCAGAGGCGGTGGACCGGGATCCCCACCTCCCCGTCGATGTCGTGTAGCGTCGCGCCGTCGGGGGCGAGGCGCTCGAGCACCCTCCAGGCCTCGGCCTCCGAACAGGGTGACCGGTCGGCTGCCCGCCCGATCGCCGCCGCTAGAACGGGCGACCGAGGGTGGGGGATATCGCCGTACGATCCGTCGGGGCTCACTCCGTCGTCCTGCTCCGGGGTGGCCGCTTCCGCCTCGAGCGCCCGCTCCAGTTCGCCGATCCGCTCTCGCAGGGCCGCCAGCTCCTCGCCCTCTCCGAAGGTCGTCTGGATCGGTTTCGGTCCCGAAAACGCCCCCGCGAGCTGTTTCGCGGCCGTCGAGATGTCCTGTGC
>SKWB01000294.1 GCA_007129135.1 Halococcaceae archaeon
ACCATGAACCCGCCGTACGAACGGCCGTAGGCGACGACCCGTTCGCCGTCGATCCCTTCGCGTTCGCGGAGCCACTGCACGCCGTACTCGATATCCCGGACCGAGTCCATCCGTTTCTCCACGTCGTCGAGCTGGGTGTACTCCCGGCCATACCCTGAAGAACCGCGGACGTTCGGCTCGAAGACGGCGTAGCCCGCGTCGAGGGAGTACTGTTTGACGGGGTTGAACCACGGCCGTTGCTGGTACTGCGGGCCGCCGTGGATGTCGACGATGACGGGCACGCCGCCCTCGGGGACCTCGCGCGGGAGCGTGAGGAACGCCGGTATCTCCCGCCCGTCGAACGTCTCGAATCGAACGACGTCGGGTGCCTGGAACTGTGATTCGGGGATCCCCGCCGTCGAGGGAGTGGTCCACCGGGTCGCTTCCGGACCACTCCCCGTTCCCCCGCTCACGACGTAGACCGAGGAGGGCCGTTGCGGCGTCGAGAGCGTCACGAGCACGTCCCCACCGTTCGCCGAGAGCCCTTCGATCACACCCTTCGGGAGGTCGACGGGCTCCGCTTCGACCGTCACGGGGTCGGCGAACTCCCCGACGAACAGTTCGGAGTAGCCGTCGACGTTGCGGGCGTAGGCGACCTCCGCACCCGAACCGACCGCGACGTGTTCGATCCCCCAGTCTTCCGATTCGACCACGGGCTCGACCTCCTCGCCCAGTCGGACGAGCGCGAGCTGATCCGAACACCGATCGCTCGTCGCGTAGAGCGAGCCGTCGGGTCCCCAGGTCACGTTATCGTACCGGAACTCGCCCTCGCTTCTCTGTACCTGCTCGCCCGTCTCGACGTCGAGGATCGAGACCTCCTGCCAGTCGCTGCCGTGGGCCTCGACCACCGCGAGACGGGTGCCGTCCGGGGAGAACCCCTCGACCGAGAGCCGGCCGCCGCCCTCTTCGGTGACGAGGCGTTCTCCACCCTCTCGACCTCGGACGTAGACGTCGAACGTGGCGTACTCGCGGCGGTTCGCGGCGAAGGCGAACCGCTCTCCGTCGGGATGCCACCCGCCCCAGGTGTGGATCACCGCCGGGTCGTCCGTGACCCGCTCGACCGTGGAATCCGAACAGTCGACGAGCAGCAGCTGGTCGTGTTCGTCGCTTCCCCGGTCCATCCCGACCATCACCTCCTCGCGCGTCGGCGAGGCGTCGACGAACGACATCCGCTCGTCGTAGTGGGTGCGCTGAGCGGGCCACGCGCCGGGATCGGAGACGGTCCAGAGCTGTGGCGTGCCGGTGACGTCCGAGAGGAAGGCGAGTGTCCCCTCGGGGATGAACGACGGCTGGGTCGTCGTCCGCGCGGTGAGATACCGCTTCAGGTCGTACGTTCGCATACCGTCGTTCGCACCGCCTCGCTCATCAACCCCGGCGTTCCGGCAGCGCCGGTCGAAACGACCCCGTAGCAGGCAGACCGTTCTTTGCGCTCGTGGTTGTACACGGAGGGGTGAGCGAGCCCGATGCGCCGTCGGCCGCACAGCCGGACCGGAGCCTGTGGGATTGGCTGGAGGTCGAGGACGTCTCGCGCTGGCTCTTTCTGACCGGCGACCGGCACCTCCTCTCCGCGCTGCTCCTGGGGCTGGTCTTTCTCGTCTCGCTGGCGCTGATCCACGCCGGGGCCATCACGCCCGCCGAGGAGGGTGGCATCACCGACCTCTCGGCCTCGCTGATCGGGGGGATGCTCCCGTTCATCACGGTGGTCCTCGCGATCAACCAGCTCATCCTCTCGGAGGAGTTCGGCACGGCGGGGACGTTCTTCGAGCGCCTCGACGAGACGCGCGACTTCCGGCGGACGATCGAGGACCACACCGGCTCGCGGCCGAGCCCCGTCGACCCCGCCGAGTTCCTCCGGACGCTGATCGAGGCGAAACGACGGGCCGGCCTCGGCATGCAGAACGTCTCCCGGGAGGAGTCCACGCCGGTCCAGGGTGCTATCGACGAGTACGTCCGGTCCACCGAGTCGGTCGACAGGGACGCGATCGAGACGCTCGGCGACGCGACGTTCGGGACGTTCTCGGTGATCGCCGTCATCCTCGACTACAACGACCCGTGGCAGCTCCAGGTCGTCCGACGGATCAGGGAGGACTACCGGTCCACCCTCTCGGAGCCGATAGAGCGCCAGGCGGACCGCGTCGAGGAGCTGCTTCGGGACATCCACATCGCCCGGCAGTACTTCAAGACGGTCTACATGCAACAGGAGCTCGCGGACCTCTCGAAGATCCTGCTCTACGTCGGCTTCCCGACGCTGCTCGGCGGCGCGTTCGTCGTCATCGCCTACGACAACCTGCTGGCGATGGCGCTGCATCCCTGGGTCTACGCGCTGGTCGTGAGCGCGACGATCACCGCGCTGTTCAGCCCGTTCGCCGTCCTGCTCTTCTACGTCCTCAGGATCGCGACGATCGCCAGACGGACCGCCGCCGACTTCGGCCCGTTCGTCCTCCAGAAGGAGCTCCCCTCGGAGGACCGGGAGACGACGGAGTGAGTCCCGCTCACCCGCGTGCCGGTCCGCCCGCGCTCTGTACCCGCCAGCTCCCCTGTACGCCGCAGGCTTCCCGTACCTCGTAGCTGATCTCGGTCTCCATGTCGACCGTCCGGCCACCCTCGACTCGCTCGATTCTGAGCGGGACGTCGAGCGTGTTGCCACAGCAGCCGACGCCGACGAACTCCTCGCGTAGCTCGCCCTCGCGCACGTCGCCGAGGGTCTTTCGCAGGTAGGCGCGGAACGACGGCTTCTCCACCTGGAACCGCCCCCACTTACTCAGGTCCTCCGGGTAGGAGACGGTGACACGCGTCGCTTCGGTCATAGGCGTGCTACGTCGTGACGGGGTAAAAGCACGGCCCCGCGCTCGCGAGCGCGGACTTTGTTCACGCCCCCCCGCCCGTTGGATAAGAAAGTTTATTCGCGGCCGCTTCGGAGCCCGGGACATGTCGGACTCGCCAGTACCGGTCGTCGACTACACCCGGTACTCGAACCGTCAGCTGGTCGCCGTCCCGCTGGCGCTCTTCTTCGTCGCGGTCCTCGTCGTCTCCGGGACCTGGATCGCCACCGGCTCCCCCGCCT
>SKWB01000134.1 GCA_007129135.1 Halococcaceae archaeon
CCGCGTTCAACATGATCCCGTTCGGCCCGCTCGACGGGAAGAAGGTGCTCGCCTGGAGCAAGGCGGTGTTCGCCGTCGTCTTCCTCGGGAGCGCCGCACTCGCGCTCGTGGCGTTGCTGGTCTTGCTGTTCTAGCGCCCGCCGACCATCAGCACCGGTCGGGCGCTCTCCCGGAGGATCCGCTGGGCGACGCTCCCGAAGACGACCTTCCCCGCCGGAGAGCGTCGACGGTAGCCCGCGACGACGTACCGGGCGTCGTGCTCCTCGGCGTACTCCGCGATCGATTCGCCGGGTTTGCCCATCAGGCCGACCGCCTCGGCGTTCTCCACGCCCGCCCGGTCGATCGCCCGTCCTGCCTGCTTCTCCGCGAGCGCGCGTACCCGATCGATCTCGACCGGCTTCCCGGTGTCCTCGGTGCTCGCCCGCTGGAGGTCGAGGAACTCCCGTCTGGTCAGCACGTGAACGACGTGAAGCGGCTCGCCCGCCAGTTCGCCGAGCTCCGTTGCCTCCCCTATGACCTCCGCTGCGTGGTCCGATCGGTCTGCGGCGACGACGATCATGGGTGGCCTACACACACCACCTACTTCTAGCTTCTCGCCGGAGACGGTGTGTTTTTGCCCACCGCTCGCGGGGGTAGAGCCATGACCGAGCGACGCGAGGACGACGAACTCACCTACGCCGACGCTGGCGTCGATATCGCAGAGAGCGAGGCGGCGACCGCCGCGCTGGTCTCGGCCGTCGGCGAGGGTTCCGGGACGAACGACTACGCCGGCCTGCTCGACGTCGGCGACCGGTACCTGGGGCTTGCGACTGACGGCGTCGGGACGAAACTGCTCGTCGCCGAGGCGCTGGCGGACTACTCGACGGTCGGGATCGACTGCGTCGCGATGAACGTCAACGACCTCGTCGCAGCCGGGGTCGAACCCGTCGCCTTCGTCGATTATCTCGCGGTAGACGAACCCGACGAGACGGTCGCGACCCAGGTCGGCGAGGGACTCGCCGCGGGTGCCGAGACGGCGGGGATCGCGCTCGTCGGCGGCGAGACGGCAGTCCTCCCCGAGGTCGTCACCGGCCTCGACCTCGCGGGCACGGCAGCGGGTCTCGCCCCGAAAGACGCCGTGTTCGATGGGCGAGCAGAGTCGGGCGACACGCTCGTGGGCTGGGCATCGAGTGGAATCCACTCGAACGGCCTCACGCTCGCCCGCGAGGCCGCAACCAGAAACCACGGCTACACCGATCCGTTCCCCCTCGATACGGACCGCACCGTCGGGGAGGTCCTGCTGGAACCGACACGGATCTACACCGACCTCCTCCGACCGATGCGCGAACACGGCGTGCGGGCTGCGGCCCACGTCACCGGCGGCGGCTGGACGAACCTCTCGCGCCTCGGCGAGTTCCGGTATCTCGTCGACGATCCGCTCTCGGTACCGGCGGTCTTCGAGTTCGTCCAGGGGGAAGGGACCGTCTCGGACGAGGAGATGCACCGGACGTTCAACATGGGGACGGGCTTCGTCGCGGCGCTCCCCGAGGGGGCAGAGGACCTCGCGGCCGAGACCGGGGGGACGGTGATCGGCCGGGTCGAAGCGGGCGAAGGAGTGGAGATCCGCGGGCTCTCGCTCTAGAAGATCGCCCTGTCCTCGCCCGATTCGAACTCCTCGTTGACGAGCGCGACGAGGTTCGCGTACGGGACGAACGCGATCAGTTCGCCCGACTCGGTCAGGAGGTCGACGCCCTGCTCGCCGAGGTCGTACTCCGCACACTCGATCGCCCCGTCGGGGAGGATGGCTCTGAACATACGGCGAGTTCGTGACCGAGCGGCTTAATTTTAGAGGTACGGCCAGGCCTTTCGTGCCTCGGACCAGGAGGACATGTCCGCGATCCAGCGGGCGGCGACGAGTTTCTTGAGCGTCTTCGCCGGCACGGAGCCGAACGTCCCGATCGGACTGCCGACGACGCCGCTCGCGACCGCCTTGTCCCCGATCGAGATGAGCGTCCCCTTGTCGGTGAACGTCCAGGTCTCGAGCGGTCGGCCCTCGATCGCGCGTGCCATGTTCGAGCCGACGAGTTCTGCGGCCTGCCAGGCGGCCTGGGCGGTCGGCGGCGCGGGGTTCTCGCTGTCGGGCAGGTCGATGATCGCCGAATCGCCGATAGAGAAGACCCGCTCGTCGGAGGTCTGGAACGTCGCGTCGGTGACGATCCGGTTGTGCTGTTTCTCGACGTTCGCGCCGTTCAGACAGTCCCTCCCGGTTATGCCGCCGGTCCAGACGAAGACGTCGTACTCGAGCGGAGCGCCCTCGTCGAACTCGATCCGTTCCTCGGTGGCCTCGGTGATCGGGTCGTCCGTGAGGATCTCGACGTTCCGTGCCTCGAGGCGGTCGCGGACCGCGCTCTGGAGCCCTGGGTCCTGGCCGGGCATGATCTCCGGTAACGCCTCGATCAGCGAGATCTCGATCGGGGCGTTGTGCTTGTCGCGGAACTCCGCGACCTCGCCCGCCGACTGGATACCCGAGAGCCCGGCCCCGCCGATGGCGATCCTCGCGGGATCGCTCGCGCTCGCCTCGCTCGCGGCCTCCTTCACCGCGTCGTGGATCGCGAGCGCGTCGTCGAGGCTCTTCAGCGTCAGCGAGTGCTCTTCCAGGCCGGGAATGCCGTAGTAGGCCGTCCCCGAGCCGAGGGTGACGAGCACGTAGTCGTAGTCGACCGACTCGCCCGAGTCGAGTTCGATCTCCCGCTTTTCGGTGTCGATCCCGACGACCCTCGCCTGGAGAAAGGACGTGGTCGGGGACTTGATCGTCTCGACCGGGATGGTGATCTTCTCGGCCACCGACGGGTCGCGGATGACACGGTGGGACTCGTGGAGGACGAGGTGGTAGTCGGTGTCGGAGATCCAAACGAGGGTGGCGTCGTCGAGCTCGGCTTCGAGTCGTTGTATCGCGCCCGCACCGGCGTAGCCGGCACCGAGGACGACGACCTGCTCAGTCATACCCTATCGTCGGGATGCCACCGATACAAAGCTGTTGAAACGCGTCCGCCGAGGTCAGTGCGCCGGTTCGCCGACCGGGGCCTCCATCCGGTCGATCTGCAGGATGAGGATGTTGTTCGTGTCGTCGGAGCCGTCGACCGTACCCTCGATGACGAGCTTCGACAGCGGGGTCGGACCCACCGTGACGGAGTCGCCCTCGGTGAACCCGCGTATCGAGCCTTGGATGTGGATCTCCGCCCGACAGAGCTCGGGGTGGTGGACGCTCGAGAGGTCGATCTCCTCGATGTTCGCCCCCTCGACCGGCTCGCCGTTGTGGCTGAGCGGCACCGACGCGGGCTCGTCCATCTGGTCGACGTCGAGCGCCTCGAAGGCGGTGGCCGTCGGCTTGTAGCCGCCTTTCGGACCGGGGACGCCCTCGACGAGCTGGAGCGCTTTGAGGCTCTGCATCTGGTTGCGGATCGTCCCCGGATTTCTGTCGACCTCCTCCGCGATCTCCTCGCCCTTTACCGCGTCCTCCGACCCGCGGTGAAGGTTGATCAGGGCCGTGAGAATGCTCTTCTGACTCGGCGTGAGTTCGATAGATGACATACCACTCCGTTGGAGAGGGACTCGCTTAAAACCGACGGAAGACGGTGTAGAACCCGTTCAGGTCGCTCTCGTCGCCGTAGCGATCCCCTACGGTTAATTACGAGGGTCGAGAAGCCACCGCATGAGCCGCGAAGTGACACTCATCGGAGCGCCGACGGACTACGGCGCGAACAGGCGGGGGGTAGACATGGGCCCGTCGGCGATCCGCTACGCCGGGCTGGCCGACTCGATCGCAGCCGCCGGGCGGCACTGTCGCGACGCCGGTGACCTCCACGTCCCGCGCGCCGAAGAGCGCGATCCGGACGCGGAGGGACTCGACGTCGGCGAGGCGAAGTTCGTCCGCGAGGTCGCGGACGTCTCCGACCGCCTCGCCGACGAGGTGGCCGCGGTCCACGACGCGGATCGAGTGCCCGTGGTCCTCGGCGGGGACCACTCGGTCGCGATCGGCACGCTGCGGGGAAGCGCCCGCGAGGCCGACGTCGGGGCGATCTGGTTCGACGCCCACGGCGATTTCAACACCCCCGAGAGCTCCCCGAGCGGAAACCTCCACGGGATGCCGCTGGCGGCCTCGCTCGGTCACGGCTCGTTTTCGGACGTCGACTGGGCGACCGCCCCCCGGCTGCGCGAAGAGAACGTCGTCCTCGTCGGCATCCGCGACCTCGACGACGCCGAACGCGAGGCGCTCTCGGGGAGCGAGGCGACCGTCCTCACGATGTCGGATATCGACCAGCGGGGGATCTCCGCCGTAACCGAAGAGGCGCTCTCGGTCGCCACCGACGGGGTGAGCGAGGTCCACGTCAGCCTCGACCTCGACTGGCTCGACCCGAAGGAAGCGCCCGGCGTCGGCACGCCCGTCCGCGGCGGCGTCACCTATCGGGAGGCCCACACCGCGCTGGAGACCGTCGCGGAGGAGCTCGGCGACGGGCTCCGGTCGATCGAACTCGTCGAGGTGAACCCCGTGCTCGACAGGAGCAACGAGACCGCCCGACTCGCGACCGAACTCGCCGCGAGCGCGCTCGGAAAACGGATCTTCTGACCTAGGTGGCCCGATCGGGGACCACGTCGACGCTCGCGACCCGGTCCTCGTCGTCGAGCGCCATCACCCGCACCCCCATCGTGTTCCGCCCCACGGAGGAGACGTCGGCGACGTGGATGCGCATGATCTGGGCCTCACAGCTCATCACGAGCAGGTCGTCACCCTCCTCGACCGACTTCACCGCGGTCACGGGGCCGTTTCGATCGTTCGTCTTGATGTCGATCAGCCCCTTGCCGTAGCGGCTCTGTAGCCGGTAGTTCGCGAGCGGCGTCCGCTTGCCGTAGCCGTTCTCGGTGACCGTCAGCAGGTCACGGCCGTTCCGCGTCGCGACCATCCCCACCACCCTGTCCTCGCCCTGGAGTTTGATCCCGTTGACCCCGCGGGCGGTCCGACCCATCGGCCGCACCTCGCTCTCGTCGAACCGGATCGCCATCCCCTCCTCCGTCGCGATCACCAGGTCGCGCTCGCCGTCGGTGACCGCCACGTCGACGAGGCAGTCACCCTCCTCGAGCGAGGCGGCGATCAGCCCCGAGGAGTAGACGCGCTCGAACGCGCTCGCGTCCGTCCGTTTGACGTAGCCCTCCCTCGTGACCATCGTCAGGTACTCCTCCTCGTCGAAGTCGTCGGTGTTCACCACCGCGGTGATCTCCTCGCCCTCGTCGAACTCGATCAGGTTCACCGCGGACTTCCCCCTCGCCGTGCGGCCCATCTCCGGGATGTCGAACGCCCGGAGCTGGTAGGCCTTCCCGTGGTTGGTGAAACAGAGCAGGTAGTCGTGGGTGTTCGCCCGGAACACCGCCGAGACCCGGTCGCCCTCCTTCAGCCGGGCGCCGATGATCCCCTTCCCGCCGCGGCCCTGCGGGTCGAACCGCGAGAGCGGCATCCGCTTCACGTAGTCCTCTTCGGTGACGACGACCACGACCTCCTCCTCGGCGATGAGGTCCTCGTGGGCGACGGTGCCGTCGTCCTCCGTGATCCGCGTCCGCCGGTCGTCGGCGTACTCCGCTCTGATCTCGCCCAGCTCCTCTTTGATCACCGAGAGCAGTTCGGACTCGCTGCCGAGGATCGTCTCCAGGCGCTCGATCTCCTCGAGGACCGTCTCGTACTCGTCCTCGATCTCCTCGCGTTCGAGCGAGGTGAGACTCCCCAGCTGCATCCGGACGACGTGTTCGGCCTGCCTCGCGGAGAAGTCGAACGTCTCTGAGAGCGCCTCCTTCGCCCCCTCCCTGTCGTCGGCCCCTCTGATCAGCTCGACCACCTCGTCGACGTTCTCCAGGGCGAGCAGCCGCCCGGAGAGGATGTGTTCTCTGTCCTCTGCCTCCGCGAGGTCGTACTCGCTGCGCCGTCGGACGACCTCCTTTCGGTGCTCGACGTAGTGGCCGAGCGTCTCCTTCAGGTCGAGCACCTTCGGCTGGCCGTCGACCAGCGCGAGGTTGATCACGCCGAACGTCGACTCCAGGTGGTGTTCGAGGAGCTGGTTCTCGACGACGTCGGCGTTCGCCCCGCGTTTGAGGTCGATCGCGATCCGGATCCCGTCGCGGTCGGACTCGTCGCGGAGATCGGCGATCCCCTCGACGCGCCCCTCGTTGACGCTGTTCGCGATCCGCTCGACCAGCCGCGCCTTGTTCGTCTGGAACGGCAGCTCGGTGACGACGATCCGCTCTCTCTCCCCCTCCTCCTCGCGCTCGTACTCCGCCCGGACCCGGATCCGTCCTCTACCCGTGGCGTACGCCGAGTGGATCCCGTTGCGACCGACGATCGTCGCGCCGGTCGGGAAGTCCGGCCCCTTCACGTGTTCGAGCAGGTCGACGATCTCGCAGTCGGGGTTCTCGATCAGGTGGATCGTCGCGTCGATCACCTCGCCCAGGTTGTGCGGCGGGACGTTCGTGCTCATCCCGACCGCGATCCCCGACGAACCGTTCACGAGCAGGTTCGGCACCGCCGCGGGCAGCACCTCCGGCTCCTCTAACCTGTCGTCGTAGTTCGGAACGAAGTCGACGGTGTCCTTCTCGATGTCCGAGAGCAGCTCCTCCGCGATCGGTGCCATTCGCGCCTCGGTGTAGCGCATCGCCGCCGGCGGGTCGCCGTCGACGCTCCCGAAGTTGCCCTGGCCGTCGACGAGCGGGTAGCGCATCGAGAACTCCTGGGCCATCCTGACCAGCGTGTCGTAGATGGCGCTGTCGCCGTGGGGGTGGTAGTTCCCCATCGTCTCGCCGACGATCGACGAGGACTTGCGGTGGCCCGCGCGGGAGCCGACGCCCATCTCGCCCATCGCGTAGAGGATCCGTCTGTGGACTGGTTTGAGCCCGTCGCGGACGTCGGGCAGCGCACGACCCGCGATGACGCTCATCGCGTAGTCGATGTAGCTCTGTTCCATCTCGTCCTCGATGCGGACCGGCTGAACCCGCGAGTTCTCCGGCGGGTCCGGCACCTCGGAGCTCATTCGCCCCCTCCACTCGTCCGTCGCGTCCTTCCGCTCATCAGATATCCACCCACTCGGCGTTCGCGGCGTGCTCTTTGATGAACTGCTTTCGCGGCCCGACGGCGTCGCCCATCAGCACGCTGAACATCCGGTCGGCGGCCGCGGCGTCCTCGATATCGATCCGTTTCAGGATCCGGTTGTCGGGATCCATCGTCGTCTCCCAGAGCTGGTCGGGGTTCATCTCGCCCAGCCCCTTGAACCGCTGGACCCGTTTCGGCTCGCCGCGGTCGGCGACGACCCGTTCCCGGTCGACCTCGGTCATCGCGTCGATCACCTCGCCGCCGTAGCGAAGCCGGTAGAGCGGGGGCTGGGCGGCGTAGACGTAGCCCGCCTCGACCAGCGGCCGCATGTGTCTGTAAAAGAGCGTGAGCAACAGCGTCCGGATGTGCGCCCCGTCGACGTCGGCGTCGGTCATCACGATGATCTTCTCGTACCGGGCGTCGCTCACGTCGAACTCCTCGCCGATGCCCGCGCCGATCGCCGTGATCAGGTTGCGAACCTCCTCGTTCTCGAGGATCCGGTCCAGCCGGTGGCGCTCGACGTTGAGGATCTTCCCCCGAATGGGCAAGATCGCCTGGAACTCGCGGTTCCGGCCCTGTTTCGCGCTCCCACCGGCCGAGTCGCCCTCGACGACGAACAGCTCCGCTTCGCCCGGATCGCGGGTCTGACAGTCCGCGAGTTTGCCGGGCAGCGCCGTCGACTCGAGCGCGCTCTTTCGACGGGTGAGCTCCTCGGCCTTCTTCGCGGCCTTCCTCGCCTTGGCGGCCTCGACGGCCTTCAGGACGACCGCCTGTGCGGTGTCCGGGTTCTCCTCGAAGTAGGTGCCGAGCCCCTCGTGGACGGCGCTCTCGACGATCCCTCGCACGTCGCTGTTGCCGAGTTTCGTCTTCGTCTGGCCCTCGAACTGCGGGTCGGGGTGTTTCACCGAGATCACCGCCGTGAGGCCCTCGCGGACGTCCTCGCCACGGAGGTTCTGGTCGAGGTCGTCGAGCAGTCCGCGGTCGTTCGCGTAGTCGTTGACGACGCGGGTGAGCGCCGTCTTGAAGCCGGTGAGGTGGGTCCCCCCTTCGCGGGTGTTGATGTTGTTCGCGAAGGCGTGGATCGAGCCCTGGAGGTCGTCGGTCGCCTGGATCGCCACCTCGACCTCGATCCCTCGGTCCTCGTCGGCGAGGTAGATCACGTCGCGGTGGAGCGCCGTTCGGCTCTCGTTCAGGTACTCGACGAACTCGCGGATGCCCCCGTCGTAGCGGAACGTCTCCTCGGCCCCGTCTCGTTCGTCGCGAAGGGTGATCTCGACGCCGGAGTTGAGGAAGGCGAGTTCGCGGAGACGGGTCGCGAGCGTCCCCGCGTCGAACTCCGTCGTCTCGAAGATGTCGTCGTCGGGCCAGAACCGGATCTCGGTGCCGGTCTCCTCGTCCTCGCCGATCTCGCCGACGTGTTCGAGTTCGTACTCGGGAGCGCCGTGGTCGAACCGCTGGCGGAAGACCCCGCCGTCGCGGCGGACCTCGACCTCGAGCCACTTCGAGAGCGCGTTCACCACGGAGACGCCGACGCCGTGGAGCCCGCCCGAGACCTGATACGACTTCGAGTCGAACTTCCCGCCGGCGTGGAGCACCGTCATGATCACCTCGAGGGCGGGCCGACCGTACTCCTCGTGGGTGTCGACGGGGATCCCGCGGCCGTCGTCGGTGACGCTCACGGAGTCGTCCTCGTGGATCGTCACCGTGACCGTATCACAGTGGCCCGCGAGCGCCTCGTCGATGGAGTTGTCGACCACCTCGTAGACGAGGTGGTGCAACCCGCGAGAGTCAGTAGATCCGATATACATCGCAGGCCGCTTCTGGACGGCCTCGAGGCCCTCCAGGACCTGTATCTGCCCGGCTCCGTACTCACTGTCCTTGGACATAAAACCTACTCGGGCTTCGAACGGCTCGGTTAAATGTCTTCCCGTACGCGCGCCCGCGCGGGGACTCCGAACCTATCGACAGGACGACGCTTCGTCCCGGTCCATCGGCCGTCGGTGAGAACCGCAGGCTCTTTCGCTCGTTCACGAGAGTGCCTACGTCATGGACGCGCTTCTCACCGTCGTTCTGATCTCGCTCGCGGCCGGCTGCGCCACCGGGATCGGGGCGCTTCCGGTCTACGTGCGGACCTCGGTGAGTCACCGGGTCTACGACGGCGCGCTCGGCCTCGCCGGGGGGATCATGGTCGGAGCCGCAGTGTTCGCGCTCCTCCTCCCGGGCCTCGAACTCGGCTCGCTCGCCGAGGTCGTCGCCGGGTTCGTCGTCGGGGGCGCTGGCCTGCTCGTCGCGAACGCGCTGCTCCCGCATCTCCACCTCCGGTTCCGACGCGACCGGATCCACGGCCCGGCCGATCCGGACGTCGAGGACTCCTCGCGACGGGCGCTGCTCGTCGGTGGAGCCGTGACGCTCCACAACGTGCCCGAGGGGCTCGCCATCGGCATCGCCTTCGGCTCCGGGCTCGATTCGGTGGGCGTGGCCCTCGCGCTCGCCATCGCGATCCAGAACGTCCCCGACGGCTTCGCCATCGCCGTCCCGGCGAGCCAAACCGGGCTCTCGAACGCGAAGACCGTCCTCTACACGACGCTCTCGGGCGGCGTTCCCGAGCCGATCGCCGCGGTCGTCGGCTTCCTGCTCGTCGCCACCGTCTCGGGGGTCTTCCCGGTCGCCGCGGGCTTCGCCGCCGGAACGATGATCGCCGTCGTCTTCCGCGAACTCGTCCCCTCCAGCCACGGTCACGGCTACGCCGACACCGCGACCGCGACCTTCCTCGCCGGCTTCGCGCTGATGCTGGTCGTCGATACGGTGCTCGTGGTCTGAGGCTGGTGGTCCCGACCCTGTACCGGCTCGACCGCACGCAGTCGTGCGGTCGAAACAGGAACGACTCGCAACGGTCACTACGGGCGGCGGTCCTCTCCCCGTCGGATCACGCTGGAGGGTTCCGGGCCATCGGAACGATCGCCACCACCGCCTCGCTACAGCCCCCGTCTACTCCAGAGGAAGACCGCGAGGACGGCGAGCGCGAGGCCGACGACGGCGGACCACTGGCCGACCCCGGTGTCCGCTATCGGTGCGAGGAGGTCGACCACGCCCGTCAGTTGCAGCAGTCCGACCGCCACGAGCACCAGCAGAAAGATCGAGACCACGGCTATCGAGGTCCATCCCTTCGCCATCCAGGTGGCCTCGCGCTCCGCTTGCTGTTCGCTCGTCGTCGGCTCCTCGACGGAGTCCTCGTCCGGCTCCTGCATCGGCTGTCACCTGGTGGCCGAACGGCAGGCGCACGGGTATAGGTTCTACCTGCTCTCGAACGGTGGCTGCGACCCCCGAGGACCTGACGAGCGGACGCTTCGATCCGGGTCACGTCCTCTCTCGACCTCGAACCCGTCTCGATCGCACGAACCAGTCAGTATGCGAACGGTTTAGTGAACAATGTGCAAAGGGATAGCGTATGGGCTCCGACACCCGGACGCGACGCTCCGGCGGGCGGAACGGGCGGTCGGAGGGGCTCCCACCGAGGGGGACGGCACCCGGGCGGAAGACGCGTCCCGCCTACACGGATCGCCGGCAGATCTGGTACGGGATGGGGAAACGTGGCTCCGACGAGAAGGGTCTCTTCGCCCAGCTCCTCCACGACGCCCCCACCCTGTTCGCGGAGGTGTTCGTCCTCGGCTTCCCGGCGATCGCCTACGTCTTCGTCGCGGACTTCGACGGCGGGGCGGGGTTAGCGGGACCGGCGTTCGTCCTCTGGATGACGATGACCGCGGTCGGGACGGCGGTACACGCCGGGCTGGTCCGCCCGCCGTTCACCGAGTTCCTCGGCTGGGTGACGCTCGCCCCCTCGCTCGTCGTCCTCAGACTCGTCTACTACAACCTCGTCCTTCTGGGCGGTGCCTACGCGAGCGCCGCGATCGGCTCCCTGGCGGGTGACGGGACGGTCGGGCTGGTCGCGGCCGCAGCGATCGGGAGCCTCGCGATGCTCCTGTTCCCCGCGCTCGCCGACAGGGTCGCCGGCCGACGCGGGTGAGTCGGCTCTCCTCCTCGGGAGCGAACGGCCAGCTCGGAGGGAACTCCTCGTCGGTCAGGAAGCGGAGCGACGCGGGTCAGACCGCGATCCACCCGTTGACGGGCCGCAGTCTGACGACGCCGGCGATCTCGCTGGGACGTTCTTCACCGGGGAGGACCTCGACGATCCCCCTTTGAGCGTCGAGTAGATCCCAGAGGAGGGCGTCGACGTCGCTCCCATCGACGACGTGTTCGTCCTCGATCGTACCCTCGATGCGTCCATCCCTGAACGGCTCTCCCTCGATGATCGCGCCGCTTCCCTCCGGGCCGAACAGCCTCACCCAGACCGTCCCCTCCTCGTCGTCGTCGCGAATCCGTATCTCGGACGCGCCATCGTCGGAGATCCCCCTGACGCTCAGTTCGAACCTCATTGGCGTCTCATCGCCCCCGACGAGATCCAACCGCCCCTTCGCCCTGGAGTTCACCTTCTCGTGACCCGGTACCGACGGGTTGTCGGAGAGACGGGCGAA
>SKWB01000378.1 GCA_007129135.1 Halococcaceae archaeon
CGTCGGGGTCGTAGTGGTCGAAGTCGTCGTGGGTGACGAAGACGTAGTCGGCGTCACCCGGCTCGGTCTCCAGCACTTCGCTCCACGGGTCGAGGTAGAGCACGGGCCCGTCCGCCGTCTCGATACGGACGCTGGCGTGGCCGAGCCGTTCGAACGCCAGCCCCTGGTGTGTGACGGTCATGGTCGCTCCAGGTTCGGTCGCCGGGCGCATAACCGTTCCAGTCAGACCCTGCCGACGGTGACGTAGAACGGGACGGTCTCCGTTCGCCTGTAGCTCCCCGCTTGCATCTGGGTGGCCGCTTCGTGGCCCACCGCACGCCACTCCTCACGCAGGTCGTCGAAGCCCTCCTCGGTGAGCGCGCTCGACAGGAGCGTCTCGCGGTCCGAGTCGAGCCCCGCACCGGTCGCCTTCCGACGAACCGCCTCGAGCGCGCCGTCGTCGTACGGCGGCTCGATCCGCTTCTCGTGGTCGTACCGCGTCGTCTCGACCGCCGAGAGGCCCGCCTCCTCGAACAGCCTCCGCGTTCCCTCGCCGAGTGTCACGTCCGTCTCCACGCCCTCGATGTACCGCGCCCGGGAGCGGCGTTCGAGTTCCGCCTCGCCGCCGACGGTCGACTCGACGCGGACCTCGCCGTTGTCCGGCTCGATCCCACAGACGAGCTCCCTGGAGACACGGCGGAACTCGCGGACCGTGTGTTCCGGGTGGGGAAGGTTGATCAACAGCGCCTGACAGACGACGAGGTCGAACGCGCCGGTGAAAAAGGGGAGTCGGCGTGCGTCGCCAGCGACGACCGGCGCGCGCTCGCGAGCGTGTGCGAGGAGCGCTCGGTCCGCGTCCACGCCGACCACCTCCCCGGGGGATTCCTCGACGAGCACCCGAGTGAGTTCGCCGCTCCCGCAGCCGACGTCGAGTGTCCTCGTTCTCCCACCGAGATCCAGCCCGGAGAGCGCCTCCCGCCGGTCCCACATCCCCCGCCTGGTCGAGGCGAGATACTCGGCGTCGAACCGCCGCATCAGGCGCCGTTACGAAGCTCTCTCACCTTCGAGATGTTCCACTCGTAGCTCCGTCCGTCCTCGGTCGGCGTCTCGAGCACCAGCGGGACGTCGGTGAGTTCGGGGTGGTTGATCAGCGCACCCATCCCCTCCTCGCCGATCAGCCCCTCGCCGATGTGGGCGTGTTCGTCCTTGTTCGTCCCGCGGGCGTGTTTCGAGTCGTTCAGGTGGATACACCGGAGGTGTTCGAGTCCGACAACCTCGTCGAACTCGGAGAGGGTCTCGTCGACCGCCCCTTCGGTCGAGAGGTCGTACCCCGCGGCGAAGGTGTGGGCGGTGTCGACGCAGACGTCTAGGTCCTGGTTCGAGCGTTCGAGGACGGTCGCCAGGTGCTCGAACTCGCCGCCGAGTTTCGTTCCGCTGCCCGCGTCGCTCTCGATCAGGATCGTCACACCCTCGGGGACGTCGAGTTCGTCGAGCGCGCTCGCGGCGTTCTCGATGCCGCCCTCGACGCCCGCACCCGTGTGCGCGCCGAGGTGGGTGTTCACGAACTCGACGTCAAGGGCCTCCGCGGCGTCGAGTTCGGCCTGCATGCTCGCGATCGACTTCTCTCGAAGGTCCTCTTTCGGCGTACAGAGGTTCACCAGGTACGACGAGTGGATCACCCACGGTCCGTCGAGGCTCTCCCTCGTCCCCCCGCGGAACGCTTCCGCGTCCTCCCCGTCGATCTCGGGGTGAGCCCAGACCTGGGGCGAGGTGGTGAAGATCTGTCCGCAGTTCCCGCCGACGTCGAGTTGACGCGGGACGGCGTTACCGACGCCGCCGGCGATCGAGACGTGTGCTCCGACGCGCATACCTCCCGTATCGGGCCGCCGCGCAAAGCACCTTCGAAGCTACGTCGAACTCGCCCCGACGGTGACGGTCACACAGCTACACTCACACTCGTAGACGTGTCTGACCCCGCCGCCGGTCTCCATCGTGAGCCGCCACTCCTCCTCGCCGAGGGGGTCGCCACAGTTCTCGCAGGCGCAGGTGAGCTCTCCGAGCATACCCACTTTCATACTCGCTCACACCTTAAGCCGAGCCAAGCGGAGTGAAAGTGAACGCCCCAACCACAGCGGGGAGCGGGCGCCCGAGAACGCCGCCTGCTACCGATTTACACGGTCGAATCGACCGCAATACTTAAGAACGTGCTGCCGGTAGTAACGGGTACCTGAACGTCACCGACGTTCACCGGAATCGCTCGCCAATCAGAATGACAGGAGACCATTATACCGGGCTGGTTGCACTCGCGAGCGAACGCCACGAACCGTCGGTGCGGAATGGAATCGAGGAACAACTATGGTAGACGCGAGTAAGAACGTAGAACTGACCGAGGAAGACCTTGAGAGCGACTCGAAAGGGAAGCTCATCAAGCTCGCAGGAAAGCTCAGAGACCGACGAAACGACCTGAACCAGATGGCGTCGAAACGCGCCAGCAAACGCGACGACCTCAACGCGAAGACGCGCGAGAAGGTCGACGCGGCCCAGGAGCACAGAGAACAGCGCGACGCGCTCAACGAGCAGGTGCAAGAGCACAAGCGAAAGCGCAACGAGCTGAACGCCGAGGCGAACGAGCTGTTCAGCAAGGTCGACCGGATGAAGTCCGACCTCGAGATCGACGAGGGGACGGACTTAGAACAGCTCAAAGAGGAGATCGAACAGCTCGAGTTCAAACAGCAGACGGAGGTGCTCTCGGCCGAGGACGAGCGCGAGCTGATCGAGACGATCGAGCGAAAGCGCGAGGAGTACCTCGACCGCAAGGAGAAGATGTCCCAGCACGGCGAGCTGGACGAACTCAAGGCCGAGGCCGAGGAGGTCCGATCGGAGGCGTCGAAACACCACCAGAAGGTGACCGAACTCGCGGACCAGGCCCAGGAACACCACAACCAGATGATCGAGGCCTACCGCGAGGCCGACGACGTCCGCGACGACGCCGACGAGATGCACGAGTCGTTCGTCGAGGCCCAGGAGGCGGCCGACCGCCACCACGAGGACTTCGTCCGCGTCCAGAAGCGACTCCGCCAGCTGGACAAGAAGGAGAAAGACCGCCGCGA
>SKWB01000228.1 GCA_007129135.1 Halococcaceae archaeon
TCGGCGTCCCCGGACCGAAGATCTCGGCGACGCCGGCCTCCTTCAGCCGCTCCTTGTCGGCGTCGGGAACCACGCCGCCGACGATGACGAGGGTGTCCTCCTTCGCGTCGTACTCCTCTAGTCCCTCGATGATCTTCGGGATCAGCGTGTTGTGTGCGCCCGAGAGGATCGAGATCCCGAGCACGTCGACGTCCTCCTGGACCGCCGCCTGGACGATCTCGTCGGGCGCGTTGTGCAGCCCCGAGTAGATCACCTCGAAGCCGGCGTCGCGGAACGCCCGCGAGATGACGTGTGCGCCCCGGTCGTGTCCGTCGAGGCCGACCTTCGCGACCAGACACCGGATCGTTCGCTGATCGCCGCTCTCGGCGCTCATCCGATCACCTCGTTTCCAGCGGGGTAGTTCATGGCACTCCTTTTCGGCCAACGGGTTTGATTGTAACGGACGTTCGGCGGGGTTCCGCGGTGGGGGTGGATAAACCACCATCGGTTTCGCTCATCTTCCCGGGAAGCCGGTTTCGATTCCTGCGAAGAGACAAGTGATTCCGTACGATAGGGGCCCCTAGATGGCCGTATCGATCACTCTCTCCGAACGAAGACGCCTCGAACTCTCCTGGAACGAGGTGACCGGTGCGTTCGGTGATTCGGTTACGGTCCTCCCGATCGTCGTCGCCCTCGCGCTTGTCACGAGCGTCTCGCTCCCCCACGTCCTGATCGCGTTCGGGCTCTTCCAGGTCGTCTGGGGCGTCCACTACGGCCTTCCACTCTCGGTCGAGCCCATGAAGGCGCTCGCCGCGCTCGCCATCGCCGGCGCGCTTTCGTATGGTGAACTCGCGCTCGCCGGCCTCCTTCTGGGAGGACTGCTCCTCACCCTCGGCTCCGCCGGCGCGCTCGCCCGCGTCGAGCGCTGGATCGGCGAACCGGTCATCAGAGGGGTACAACTCGCCGTCGCACTCCTCTTGCTCCAGACCGGTTTTTCCTTAGCTATCGCCGACCTCACCCTCGCCGGCCTCGGTCTGCTCGTCGCGCTCGGCGTCGTCGCCCTCGGGCGGTACCGCGCGAGCGCGCTCGCCGTCCTCGCGGTGGGGGCCCTGATCGCCGTCGCGAGCGCGGGCCTCCCAGCCCCGCAGTCACCGGGGCTCCCGCCGATCCCCCCGATCGGCCCCGAGACGCTCACGGTCGCGACGGCCGACGGCTTCCTCGCCCAGTTCGCGATGACGATCGGAAACGCTGCGCTCGCGACGTCGCTCCTGTTCGCCGACCGATTCGACCGGGAGGTCTCACCAGATAAACTCTCACGGAGTATGGGCGTCACGAACCTCGTCTCGATCCCGATCGGCGGCATCCCGATGTGTCACGGCTGCGACGGCGTCGCCGGCAAACACGCCTTCGGCGCGCGGACCGGCGGGGCGAACCTGATAGTGGGGATCGTCTACCTCGGCCTCGCGCTCGTCGCCTCGGCCGCGTTGCTCGCGGCCTTCCCGCTCGCGATCCTCGGCGTCCTCCTCGCGCTGGTCGCGCTCTCGCTCGGCGAGAGCGTCCGCCACTCCTCGAACCTCGCGCTCACCGTCGGGATCGGGCTGCTCGCGTTGGTCGTCAACCTCGCGGTGGCGTTCCTCGCGGGCATACTCGTCTTCCTCGCGCTGAAGCGGTACCGGCGCGGGGTCTGATCTCTGGACCTCCGCCTCAATCCGTCCGCGGGATCGCGTACGCTCCCGCGAGGAAGAAGACGACCGCGAGCGCGGCGAGGATCGCGAGGTCGGCCAGCCACGGCTCGCCGGAGTACGTCGCCGCACGCACCCCCCGCGAGAAGTAGGTCAGCGGGAGGAGGTCGATGATCGGCCCCATCCAGCCGGGGAGCATCTCGCGGGGGACGAACGTCTCCGCGAGGAAGAGCATCGGCAGGCCGATCGCGTTCGCCGCGGCGATCGCGCCGTCGCGGGAGTCGGAGAGCCGTCCCAGGAGCGCGCCGAGGCCGCAGAAGACGACGACGCCCAGGACGAAGAAGGCGAGGAAGGCGGGGTGGAACGCGAACGTCGCGTCGGTGAGGACGAACGCGAGGCCCAGAACGAGCACACAGGCGACCCCGACGAGCACCACATTGACGAGGGTGTGTGCGGCGAGCCACTCGACACGGGAGAGCGGCGTGGTCGCCAGTTTCTCGAACCGGCTGCCCTCGCGGTTGCGCGCGACGGTCGAGGAGACCCGCGAGAGCGGGGTGAACAGCACGACGACGGCGATGTAGCCCGCGACGTAGTAGCCGGTCGGCTCGGCGAACAGCCCGCCCTCGCCCGGATCGGTGCGGACGAGCGCGCCGAAGATGACGATCAGGATCACCGGAAAGAGGAACGTGAAGAAGACCGCGGTACGGCGGCGGACGAACGAGCGCCACTCCGCGCCGAACTCCGCACGGACGCGTCTCGCGGTGCTCATTCTCCCTCCCTCACGCGTCGGCCTCCACGACCGGCCGTTCGAATCGCTCGCCGGTGAGTTCGATGTAGACGTCCTCGAGGGTGGGCTGGGTCCAGGTCAGCGACTCGTAGCCGATCCCGGCGGCGTCGAGGGCGTCGACGGCAGGGCCGATGTCGCGGGTATCGATCCCGTGGACGGTGAGGGTTCGCCCCTCCCTGGAGACCCGGTAGCCACGCGCCGCGAGCGTGTCCGGGTCGCCGTCGGTCGTCTCGACGACCAGCCGGTTCTCCCCGCCGTGCTCGGCGATCAGCTCCGAGGGTGCGCCGACCTCCACGAGGTCGCCCTCCGCGAGCAGCCCCACCCGATCGGAGAGCCGCTCCGCCTCGGCCATGTCGTGTGTGGTGAGGAAGACGGTCGTCCCGTCGGCCGCGAGCCCCTCCAGCAGCCGCCAGAGGTCCCGTTTCCCGGCGGGATCGATCGCCGTCGTCGGCTCGTCCAGGAAGAGGACGTCCGGGTCGTTCACGAGCGCGCTCGCGACGCAGAGTCGGCGGCGCTGGCCGCCCGAGAGCCGCTCGTACCACCGATCCGCGTCGTGTACCATCCCGACCTCGTTCAGCACCTCTTCGACCGGGCGAGCCTCGTCGTAGAGGCCGGCGTAGTAGCGGACGAGTTCGCGGCCGGTGAGGCGCGCGGGCGGCGAGAACTCCTGTGGGAGCAGGCCGATCCGCGAGCGGGCCGTCTCCGTTGGGTCCTCGCCGAGGACCGAGATACCGCCGGAATCCAGGTCGGTCGTCCCCGTGAGCGCGCGGACGAGCGTCGTCTTGCCCGCGCCGTTCGGCCCGATCAGCGAGAACACCTCGCCCGACCGGACCGACAGGGAGACGCCGTCGAGCGCGCGGACGCCGTCGTAGCGCTTGGTCGCGCGCTCGACGGCGAGCACCTCCTCCATGCTCGAACGGGGGGCGGTACGGACCTAAGCGATTCGGTCTCTCGCCCGATCGATGCGCTCGCCGACGTCGATCGTTCGTCCCCCCTCGGCGGCCTCGTAGGCCGCCTCGGTCAGCGCGACGACCCGGAGCCCGAACTCGCCGGCGACCGCGGTCTCCCGCTCGCCGCGGACGGCCGCGACGAACCCCTCCAGTTTCCGACGGGTCACCGTCTCGAACCCGGTTCCGCTGGGTATCGTCGTCCGATACGTGTGTCCACCCTCGGTCACGGCGATCGTCTCGCCGTCGAACTCGACGGCCCCCTCGGTCCCCCAGACGTACAGCCCCTCGCCAGTGTCGGGGCCGGTCGGGCCGTCGCCCGTGACCCCGACGCACGCGGTCATCGATCCGTCCTCGCGATCGAGCGTCAGTGCGAGCGCCGAGTCGACGTCGACCGCCTCGCCGCGGGAGTCGGTCACCGCGGCAACCGTCCGTGGGGTCGTCCCGGTCGTCCAGAGCAGCGCGTCGAGCAGGTGCGAGCCGGAGTCGTAGAGCTGTCCGCCGCCCGAGAGGCTCGGATCGACTCTCCACGTACCCTCGGCGACCGAGAGCCAGTCCTGTTCGAGGTGACAGGCCGCCATGTGCGGCTCGCCGATGCGACCCGAGCCGATCAGGCGCTTGATCTCCTGGAATCGGGGGTCGAAGTGACGCTGGTAGCCGATCTGGAGGACGCACTCCTCTCGCGTCGCCAGCGCGCAGAGCGCCGCCGCGTCGTCGAGGTCGGTCGTCATCGGCTTCTCGACGTGGACGTGCAGACCGCGCCCGAGACAGGCGGAGACCTGCTCCGCGTGGAGCGTGTGCGGGGTGACGATCGAGACCGCGTCGAGTTCGTGCCGGTCGAGCATGGGTTCGTAGTCGGTGTAGGTGGGAACCGCGTGGTCGGCCTCGAAGGACTCGCGTGCGTGCTCGGTCGGATCCGAGCCGGCGACGACGCGAACCCCGTCAATCCCCGAGAGCAGACGACTCTCGATCGCTCCGAGCGCGCCCAGACCGATCGCGGCGACGCGTACCGTCATACGTCGCCTACTCGGAACCCGTGGAAAACGGTTGCCGTCTCGCCTGCCGGCAGGGCGAGCGTTTAGGCGCTGGCGTTCGAGGTGGTGCCATGGAGTACACCACGCTCGGGTCGACGGGAACGCGCGTCTCCGAACTCTGTTTCGGCACCTGGCGGTTCGCGAAGCGCTCGGACGGAACGGTCGAGACCGACAAGGAGACCGCCCACGACCTGCTCGACGCCTGTCTGGATCTCGGGATCAACTTCGTCGACACGGCGAACGTCTACGGCGATCCGGACGGGACCTGCGAGTCCTGGATCGGCGAGTGGCTCGCAGAGCGCGACAGGGAGGAGGTCGTCCTCGCCTCGAAGGTCTACTTCCCGTTCGACGGCTGGGGGGAGCCGGGGCCGAACGGCCGGGGCCTGGGTCGAAAGCACATCCGCAGGCAGATCGAGGGGAGCCTCGACCGGCTCGGCACTGACTACCTCGATCTCTACTACATCCACCGCTGGGACGACGAGACCCCGATCGAGGAGACGCTCTCGGTCCTCACGGACCTCGTCCGCGAGGGGAAGGTGAACCACCCCGGCGCGAGTTCGATGGCCGCCTGGCAGCTCACGAAGGCGCTCTGGACGAGCGAGAGGGAGGGACTCGAACGGTTCGAGGTCACCCAGCCACGGTACAACCCCGCCTACCGCGAGCCGGTCTCGGAGTACCTCTCGGTCTGTGCCGACCAGGAGCTCGCGGTCTGTCCGTACTCGCCGCTCGAAGGCGGCTTCCTGACCGGGAAGTACGATCGCGAGGGCAACTCGCCCGAGGGGTCGCGCGGTGACCTCTACGGTTGGGACGGGAAGTTCTCGGAGGAACAGTGGGGGGTGCTCGAGGCCGTCGAGTCGGTCGCCGAGGAGGAGGGCGCGACGCCGGCGCAGGTGACGCTCCGGTGGATGGCCGACCGCGAGCGTTTTACCTGCGTCCCGATCGTCGGCGCACGCTCGGTCGAGCAGTTGGCGGAGAACGCCGGGATGGCCGACCTCTCGCTCTCGCGGGAGCAGGACGAGCGGATCGCGGAGGCGAGCGAGGCCTGTTGAGGAATCAGGCCCGACCGCTGTCGCGAAGCAGGTCACAGACGACGTGTGCGGCGAGGACGACTCCCGTGTACGCGGCGAGCAGCGGCGACCGGCGGCGCAGTCCCGTAACGAGGACGGTCCCGATGACCAAGTGGCTCGCGAGCCGCTGGCGTGCCATCCCCTCCACGTCGGCGAAGACCCACTCCTGCCCACGGATCCCGTTTCTCGGGTCGGCGAGCACCGCGCGGAGGTGCGACCAGTCTCCCGTTCGAGCGCGGGCGATGACGAAGTGATCGAGGTCGACGAGGACGCTGAGGGCGACGCCGTAGACGAAGAGACCGGCGAGCTTCAGGGGCGAGACGAGGCTCCGGAGGGCGAGCGCGGCGAGCGTGCTCACGACCGATCCGACGGCGGCGTGTTCGAGGGACTCCATTGTCGATCCCTGAACCCGACCGCCCTTAGTTAGGACCGCTTGAAGGGCCGCCAGTAGAGCAGGGCGACCGTCGCGAGGAATATCACGGTGCCGAGTTCGCGCGACTGGAAGGCGACGGCCGTCGCGACCGCGCCGCTGCCGAAGACGGCGGCGAGGAGCGGAGCGAGCACCGGCCAGACACACGAGACACACGAGAGGAGCCCGAAGACGCCCGTAACCGCGTTCCCCGAGGCGTCGAGCAGCGTCGCGTAGACGAGGTAGGCGAGCGCGGTGTAGCCGACCACGAGGAAGGGGATCGCCGCGAACTGGAGTATCCCGGTGTCGATCGCGATCACGGGACCCGTCCCGGGCGTCACCAGCGAGACCGAGAGCAGCGAGCCCTCGACCTCGGGGTGGCTCGTCGAGAGCAGGCCGCCGACGACGAACAGGACGAGGAGGTAGCCGGCGGCGACCGCTCCGGCGATCCGCGCCTCTCGGGTCGACCGCGGCCTCGGGTCGGTCCGGACGAGCGCCCAGAGGCCGACGTTGATCCAGACGAAGGGATAGACGATCGCGCTCCAGGAGGTGACCCGTACGTCGGTCAGGAGCAGGTAGAGCGCGACGAGCAGGACCTCGGTGTTGACGAGCAGTGCCCCGTAGACGAGCGTCGAGCGCTTCGGACGGAACCGCTCGGGTGCGGGGAGCGAGACGGTGCTCATGTCAGAGGGCGAGCGCGTCGACGACGATGACGAGGAGGAGCGCGCCCAGGTAGGCGTTCGAGGCGTGGAACGCGCGGAACGCCGCTTTCCGCGTCTGTTCTCGGTGCAGTCTGATCACCGCGTAGAGAAAGAGCGCGCCGAAGGCGACGCTCGTGAGCGCGTACGCCCAGCCGAGCGTGCCGACCGTCGCGAGCACCGCCGCGCCCAGCAGCGTCGCTCCGAGGTAGAGCACGATGTGTTTTCGGGTCGCTCGCTCGCCGCGAACGACGGGCATCATCGGGAAGCCGCCGCGCTCGTAGTCGGCCTTGTACGCGAGCGCGAGGTTGTAGAAGTGCGCGGGCGTCCAGCAGAAGATCACCGCGGCGAGCACGAGTGCCGGCAGGCCGATCTCCCCCGTCACTGCAGCCCAGCCGATCAGCGCGGGCAGCGCCCCCGCAGCCCCGCCCAGCACCGTGTTCTGGACCGTGTTCGGCTTCAGGACGAGCGTGTAGATCACGCTGTAGAAGAGGATGGCGGTGAGCCCCAGGAGCGCCGCGAGCGCGTTGACGAAGACGAAGAAGACCGACAGCGAGGCGGCCCCGAGGAGCACGCCGAAGGCGAGGGCGTTGCGAACGGGGACGATGTCGGTCGCGAGCGGCCGGTCCGACGTGCGGGCCATCTTCCGGTCCACGTCGCGTTCGAGGACGTGGTTGAACGTCCCCGCCGAGCCGATCGCGAGCACGCCACCGAGCAGCGTGGCGATCACGATATCCACCGTGAGCGCGGGACCGGCGGCGAGCGCCATCGCGGCGGCGGCGACCAGACAGAGCAGCCACATCAGCCGGGGTTTCGTCAGGCTGTAGTACGCCCCGAGCGTGGCTCTCAGCCCCGTCGGGACGGGTTTCGGCCCCCGTTCACTGTCGTCCGTCTCGGGTTCGCCCTCGTCGTCCGGGTCGCTCGCCTCGCGTTCTCGGGTCGGGAAGCGGGCCTCGAGCGACCAGGCGAGCGCGAGCAGCAGGCCGCCGAAGATCCCCATCGCGAGCAGCAGGTGGACCGCCGAGACGTACTCGGGCGTGCCCATCGTCGCCGTCACCGCGCCGACTCCCACCTGGACGGGGTAGAGGAGCGCGGCGACCGCGAGCGCGGCCCTGACCCGAGGGGACGTCTCGGTCCGGAAGCCGAGCGCGGCGACCGCGAGCACGCCGAAGCCGACCAGCGCTGCGAGCGCGCGGTGGACCCAGGCGATCGTCGTGCCGCCGCCGTCGAGGACGCTGCCCTCGCAGGCGGGCCAGGTGGCACAGCTCGCGGCGGCGTCGGTGAGCGAGGTGGTCGCCCCGACGATCACCAGCAGGTAGACGCCGATGGCGGTCGCCGCGAGGAGGGGGAGGAAGCCGGGCGACCGGTCACCGACGGAGGCGCTTGATCTCACGATTCGTTCTCACGAGGGGTTGTAACCGCCCGTACTTAGCATCCCCGGTGTCCCCGACTGCGGGCGAAAAGGCAGCTATTTATTCCCCGTCTCCTAACCCTCGCTCATCATGGAACGTAAGCGGCTCGCCCTGGTGGCGGCGGGGTTCACCGCGTTCGCCCTCCTCGTCGCCCAGCCCGTCGCGGCCTACAACTCGATCAACGACCAGTTGATCGGCGACCTCAACCTCGCGCTGCTCTACGCCGCGATCCCGATCACGCTGCTGGTCGAAGGGATCCTCATCTACACGGTGCTCAAGTACCGCAACAACGACGACCCCCAGCCGACCCGGGAGAACCGCCGGCTGGAGATCACCTGGACGATCACGACCGCGATCGTCCTGCTGTTCGTCGGACTCGCCTCCTACCAGGTGATGGCCGACCCGTTCATCACCCAGCCGCCGGGCGAGGAGGGCCCCGACGAGGGTGACGAGGACGCGATCGTGATCGAGGTCGAGGCCTACAACTACGGCTGGGACTTCCACTACGAGGACGAGGACGTCTCCTCGACCGGTGAGGCGGTGATCCCGGCCGATCAGGAGGTCTACTTCGACGTGACGACGAGTGAAGGATCGTGGCTACACGGCTTCCACGTCCCCGACCTCGGGCTGAAACAGGACGCGGTGCCCGGTGAGTCGAACATGATCGCAACCGAGGTGTTCGAGGAAGGCGAGTACCAGGGCTACTGCTCGAAGTACTGCGGGACCGGTCACTCCCAGATGAACTTCATCATCGAGGTCGTCGATGAGGACAGCTACGACGAGTGGCTCGAGGAGCAGGCAGAGGGTGAAGACGACGAGGAAGAGAACGGTGACGAGGACGACGAGGAGAACGGCGACGAGGCTGACGACGAAGAGACCGAGGAGTAGTCGGCCCCCTTTATCACCGTCGCGGTCGTAGCTCGTCTCATGCCCGAAGAGGTGCTGTTCAAGACCGAGCAGTCGATGGACAGAGCGGAGATCGCCGAGTACCTGCGAGCGGTCGCCGAGAAACTCGACGGCGACGGGACGCTCTCGCTCAGCGCCGGAAGCGAGTCGGTCGAGATGGAGGTCCCCGAGCGACCGGAGTTCGAGATCAAAGCCGAGCGTGAGACCAACGGCTCGACCGAACTGAGCGTCGAGTTCGAACTGGAGTGGAAGGAGGGCCAGGAGGGGAGGGGTTCGGGCGGCGACCTCACGATCGAGTAGCGCGCTGGAAAAGACGCAAGGGCGCAGGCGGCGACCCTACTGACGTGAAGGGAATCTGTTTCGACATGGACGGCGTCCTCGTCCAGAGCGAGGAGTTCTGGGTCGAGCGCCAGCGCGAGCACATCCTCCCCACCGCCGCGCCGGACGACGAGATCCCGATGTCGGCGATCACGGGGCGCAACTACGCGGAGCTCTACCCCGAGCTAGCGGAGAAATACGACCTCGCGGTGACGCGCGAGGAGTTCGAGGCGCTCTTCGAGGCCGCCGGCGAGGAGATCTACGCCGAGCACGCGACGCTGCTGCCCGGCGCGCACGACCTGCTCTCCGCGCTCCGCGAACGGGGCGTCTCGCTCGCGCTCACGACCTCCTCCCCGCTCGAGTGGATCGACCTCGTCGACGACCGGTTCGATCTCCGTGCCTACTTCGACGCGGTGGTGAGCGCCGAGACCCTCGCCGGTCCGGGAAAGCCCGCACCGGACATCTACGAGCGAGGGGTGGCCGAACTCGGGCTCTCGCCCGACGTCTGTGTCGCGGTCGAGGACTCGACGGCTGGTGCGCGGGCGGCCTCGCGGGCCGGGCTCTACACCATCGGCTTCCGCGGCGACGGGGCCGACACGGACCTCGCCGTCGCGGACGAGGTGGTCGAGGGCAGCGCGGGACTCCGCCGCGCGCTGCTCTCGAGGTAGTCCTGGCGGGATCGTGCTGTCGGGTTCCGGGGACGTCCGAATAGCTATAGTAGGGGTCGGCGTACATGTACCATGTTATCACACGCCAGAGACTCGTCGCTCCAGGACGTCGAGTTCCTCGCGCGGTCGCCGTACCGGGTGGACGCGCTCGCCGCGCTCTCGGAGGGGCCGCGAAGCCGGGCCGAACTCAGGGAGCTGACCGACGCCTCAGCCTCGACGGTCGGACGGCTCCTCTGCGAGTTCGAGAAGCGACGCTGGATACGCAGGAACGGTCACCGGTACGAGGCGACACAGCTCGGGCGGTTCGTCGCAGGGGGGATGGCCGAGCTGATCGATCGGATCGAGACCGAGCGCGCGCTCCGGGACGTCTGGGGGCTGCTCGGGGCCCGGCGAGACGGCCTGCGGATCGAGATGGTCTCCGACGCGGAGGTGACCGTCGCCGTCGCGGAGGATCCGTACGCGCCGGTCAACCGGTTCGTCTCGCTGCTCGGCGGGACCGACCGGTTCCGATTCGTCGGGTTCGACCTCGCGCTCGTCGAGCCGTGCCGGGACGAACTCAGGGGCCTGATCCTCGCGGGTATGGATGCCGAGATCATCGACCCGCCGAACGCGGCTCGATACGTCGCCTCCACCTACCGGGAGCACTGTGCGGAGCCGCTCGAGAGCGGGAACCTCACGATCCGGGTTCACGACGACCTCCCGACGTACGGTCTCGCGCTCTTCGACGACCGTGTCGGGATCAGCGGATACGACCCGGAGAGCGGGAGCGTGCGGGTCATGATCGACACCGATAGCGTCCAGGTCCGCAGGTGGGCGGAGACGACCTACGCCGACTACAGGGCACAGGCACGGCCGTTCGCGCTCCCTGCGGACCCCTGACGGCGATTCGAGGCAACGCGGTGATCTCGACGTGGGAGTGCAAGGCCCACTACGGTTTCTGGCGACCGATCACCGCGATCCGGAACGCCGACGCCGACGGCAACGACGACACGTTCGCGGACGAGGAGTGGACGCCGCTGGCGGTCGGTGGCTCACCCGAGTACTCCTCCGGGCTGGCCGCGTTCGGTGGCGCCGGGAGGGCGGTCCTCGCCGAGTACTTCGGCGACGAGACCCCGTTCGACCTCACGCGCCGGGAACGGTCCCGAGGACCTCTCGCCGACGACGCGGTCGTTCGACTCGTTCACGGACGCGCTGGAGGTGTCGGTGGACTCGCGGGTCTAATTCGGGAACCACTTCCGGTTCACCTTGGAGGACTCCCGGGAGGCCGGCGAGGAGACCGGCGAGCACGTCTTCGAGACGCGGCTCCGACCCGTCTATCCGGACCGCCCGGGACGCGGCCGAGGCCGGCGCGGTGACTCCGAGGACGTCCCGGCGGAGTAGACGCGGTCACCGGGGCGGCTCCGTACCGTCGGCGGTTCCGCTCGCGTCCGTGTACCGAGTTCGCCGAGTGCGGTACGAGATCCCGGCTCAGACCACCGCGCCGGCGTAGAGCACGACGACGAGGAAGACCCAGACGACGTCGACGAAGTGCCAGTACATCGAGACCGTGCTCACGGAGGTGTGGCGTTCGGCGTCGTACTGGCCGGCGAGCGCGCGGAAGAGCAA